>CAMLMM010000069.1 GCA_946481105.1 uncultured Alphaproteobacteria bacterium | reverse complement strand
AATGGGGTCAGCAGGGCCAGTCGCGATTCCTTTAATCGCACATCATAGTAGTCATTGATGTTGTCGAGGCCGTGTACGATATGACCTTCATTCAGGAGTTTCATGGCAACATGAAAACCCACAAAGCCCGCTGCGCCGGTCACAAGAATTCTGGACATGAACACAATGCCTTTCTGAACTTGAAGTGCTTATTACTGAATAATTCAAATAAACTTCGGCGTCTATAAAGAAGAAGGGCCGCAATCGCGGCCCTGTCTCAATCTTTTTCTGTTACGCCGTAGCTTCGGCTTCTTTCAGGTCGGCGTCCTTGGCCTTCTTTTTCTTTTTGACTTCTGTCGAATGGACATAGACCGGTTTTTCGTGATCTTTGATCGTTTTTTCGTTCACGATAACTTCTTCGACATCATCCATATCCGGCAATTCGTACATGGTATCGAGCAGCAGGTTTTCCAGGATAGAACGCAGTCCACGTGCCCCGGTCTTACGGTCGATTGCCTTTTTGGCGATTTCCGTCAGAGCTTCCGGCGTAAAGGTCAGTTTGGCGTGTTCCATTTCAAACAGGCGGGCATATTGTTTGACCAGCGCGTTTTTCGGTTCGGTCAGGATGGAGATGAGGGCGGCTTCGTCGAGATCATCCAGCGTGGCCACGATCGGCAGACGACCGATAAATTCTGGAATAAGACCGAATTTCAGCAGATCTTCGGTTTCCAGCAGACGCATCATCTCGCCGACTTTTTTCTCTTCACGTGTCGTGATGTCCGCGCCAAACCCGATGGAGGTCGAGCCCTTGGAGCGCATGGCGATAATCTTGTCGATACCGGCAAACGCACCACCGCAGATAAAGAGGATATTGGTCGTATCCACCTGCAGAAATTCCTGTTGCGGGTGCTTACGGCCACCTTGCGGAGGAACGGAAGCAATCGTGCCTTCCATCAGTTTCAGCAAGGCCTGCTGAACGCCTTCACCGGACACGTCGCGGGTGATGGACGGGTTGTCGGATTTACGCGAGATTTTGTCAATCTCGTCAATATACACGATACCTTTCTGCGCACGCTCGACATTGTAGTCGCAGTTTTGCAGAAGTTTCAGAACGATGTTTTCAACGTCTTCACCCACATAACCGGCTTCAGTCAGCGTGGTGGCGTCGGCCATGGTAAACGGTACGTCCAGAATGCGGGCCAGAGTCTGCGCGAGCAGGGTCTTACCGGAACCGGTCGGACCAACCAGCAGAATGTTGGATTTATTGATTTCGACGTCAGAGCCTTTACCGCCAATTTCAAGGCGTTTGTAATGGTTGTGAACGGCAACCGACAGAACGCGTTTTGCACGTTCCTGGCCGATAACATAGTCATCCAGAACATTACGAATTTCGCTTGGCGTAGGTACGCCTTCACCGGTGCGGACCAGTTGGCTCTTATCCTCTTCACGGATGATATCCATGCAGAGTTCGACGCATTCATTACAGATAAAGACGTTTGGACCCGCGATGAGCTTTCTTACCTCATGCTGACTCTTTCCGCAGAAAGAGCAGTAAAGGGTATTTTTGGAGTCGGTTCCAGTTGACTTGGACATGTGCGGGTTATCCTCACGAACGAATTAAACTTAATATGTAGTCTGCCAAGGGACAGGCAACTGCGCAAGCCCTTCTTTTTCTTATCCTATTCACTATTTCTTAATGAAAAATGACCGAATGAGAGTCAGCAGGGCGGGGCTTTACGCACACCAGAAAAACGATTATCACCGAGTTGTCAACCTGCGGCGTTAAGGTCGCAGAAACCAAGGGTTCTAAAATGGCAGTTGTACAGAACATCGAAGATTTGACCGAATCATTTGCCCTGATGAATGACTGGGAGGAACGATATTCCCTTTTGATTGATCTGGGGCGTCAGTTGCCCGAATTTCCAGAAAACGAAAAAACGGAAGTCAATAAAATCAAAGGATGCGTTTCGCAGGTATGGATGCTGCCAGCTGTAAAAGATGGGATTTTCACTTTTCAGGCCGACAGTGACGCCCATTTGGTGAAGGGGCTGGTGGCTTTATTATATGTTGTTTACAACAATCAACCTGTTACCGTCCTGCGCGACATTGACATTACCGGGCTTTTTAACCGGCTGGAGCTGGGGCAGAATCTCACCCCCAACCGCCGGAACGGGTTTTTCGCTATGGTCGATAAAATCCGTTCATTCGGGGTGAGTTAATAGTTCGTTTTGCAGTTTTAAGAAAAAAATACGCGGAATATTATTCATAATAATATAATTTAAATGTGATTATTCGCCATTCCGCCTATATGATATGAATACTATCCTAAAAAATCAAGGAAATTAGTCTGACTATAGTAACCTTCCATTTAGATTTTATCCTTAGACTGGAGGAAGGTTTATCTTTGCAGGGTCATTTATGCCAAATACGAAGTTCTGTCAGGGCATTTCCGATATTTCAGATAGCTACACCGGGTTCATCATTGATACCTGGGGTGTGCTGCATGATGGCGAGAAGGTTTTTGAATCGGTCGTTGAGGCGCTGCAGGAACTTAAAACCCGCAACAAATTTGTTTTGCTGATGTCCAATTCGGAAATGTCATCCGTTGAAATGACGGCGCATCTGAAAAAAATGGGATTGCCGGAAAATTTATATTCCCATGTTTTGACGTCAGGTGAATTTTTGCGTGAAGGCATCAAAAACCAAAATGATGAGTTTTTCAAAGGGCTTGGAAAAATCTGTTACCTGATTGGTGGAGATCGCAGCCGCAAGTTTTTGCAGGATGCGGGTGTTCAGATTACCAATAAAATCAGTGAAGCGACTTTTCTTCTGATTTCCGGCTGGGACAGCATTGATAATGATATTTCAAAATATGAAGATATTTTGCGCGAAGCCATTCGCCGTCGCCTGAAAACAATATGCATTAACGCCGACAGCCATGCCATTTTGGGCCTGAATTACACGTCCGGGGCGGCGCTGGTGTCGAAGCGCATGCAGGAACTGGGAGGCGTTATTCACATGATTGGAAAGCCTTATAAGCCGCTCTTCCATCATTGCATTAAGATGCTTCACCAGAATGATATCTATCCGGGGCAGACCGTGATGATAGGCGATTCAATGGCACATGATATTCTGGGCGCCACGATGGTGAACATGGATACCTGTCTGATTAAAAACGGAATGCACGCCCCGGTGTTTAAAAATGCGGCGACCCCCGCCGACGTGAATAAAATTCTGAATATGATCGTTATGCAGTTTAACAACATCCGTCCGACCTATCTGGTCGACCGCCTGAAATGGGGTAAGGCGCTCCCGGACCGCAAACACCGGAAACGCAGTTAGGGCCTTTTTTATCTTTTGGCCTGCGAATGCGGTCTTAATCCCTTTTGTTGCAAATCATTCGTAAATAGGGAAAAATGGGCGAACCATTCTTTCTTATTATATGAGCTTCCCATGTCCGAAATAGATAGCCGTAAAATCCGGCTGATTATCGAATTGCGTCAGGCCGGTATTACCAATACCGATATCCTGAGCGCTATGGAACGGACACCCCGGGATATATTTGTGCCCCATGCGTTTCAGTCCCATGCCTATGAGGACCAGGCGGTGCCGATTGGATTGGGACAAACGATCAGCCAGCCCTATATCGTGGCCTATATGACCGATATGCTGGAGATAGATAAGGCGCATAGTGTGCTGGAAATCGGCACGGGGTCAGGGTATCAGGCCGCAGTTCTGGCGCGCCTGTGCCGCCGGGTCTATACAATCGAACGTCATAAACCGCTTCTGGAACTGGCGGAGCGTCGTTTTGAGGAGTTAAAGCTGCGGAATATCACAACACTGGCGGGGGATGGCATGAAAGGCTGGCCTGGCGGGAACAGTTTTGACCGTATCATGGTGACGGCTGCCATCGATACGCCGCCAGTTGCGCTTTTGGCCCAGTTGAAGGTCGGGGGACGTATGATCATCCCCGTCGGAAATATCAATACGAACCAGACTTTGAAAATCTACCGCAAGGAATCGGAAGAGGTCTTTGCCATTCAGGAATTATTGCCGGTCAGGTTTGTGCCGTTGCTGCCGGATGTTCCCCGTAATAATAGTTATTCCCAACATGATCTTGAGGAAATGACGGCATGAAATGGAGTAGGGCTACGCTTCCGGTCCTGGCCTCGTTTCTGATTGTTTCCGGCTGTCAACAACAACCGGATAATGTCGTTGTTCATAGTTATGGAGCCACTGCCGGAGGGGGCAGTCTGGGTATACACACCGTGCGTGCCGGGGAAACGCCATGGGCGATATCGCAAGCCTATCAGGTTGAATTACGTGACTTGCTGGAGATTAATCACTTATCCCCGCCTTATTACCTGAAGGCCGGAGGGCGCTTGAAAATTCCGGCACCGCGGAATTATACGGTACATACGAGAGATACTTTATATAGCATTTCACGATTGTTCGGGACAACGGTAACGGAGCTGGTGCGCCTGAATAAAATCCCCAAGCCGTATAGATTGACGAAGGGGCAGGTGATACGACTGCCTGCGCAATACGCGGATGAGACTATCGTGGTGGCAAGTACAAAGCCATTAGCCCCGATTACAGCAACCCGCTCTGTTAATAGTAAAATTGAGGTTGTGGAACTACCGCCGCAAGGGCAGAATATTACACCTGTAACATCGCCATCTGTTGTGGCACCGGCTGAGCCGGCTATTGTCGCAACGACTCAAAAAACCATGGCTGGGAAGAATGAAAGATTTTTGCGTCCGGTGGCGGGTAGAATTTTATCCGGGTACGGACCCAAGAATAACGGGCTGCATAACGATGGCATAAATATTCAGGCAGTGCGGGGTGCCCCGGTCGTGGCATCCAAAAGCGGGACGGTCGTTTATGCCGGGGATGATATTGACGGGTATGGAAATCTGATTTTGGTCCGCCACGGCGATGGATTTATGACGGCCTATGCCCACATGGAAAAGCTTCTGGTGAAAAAGGGCGATGCCGTAAAACGCGGTCAGGTTATTGGCAAAGCCGGATCAACCGGACATGTTGATACGCCGCAAGTGCATTTTGAAATCCGCAAGGGCAAGCAGGCGCTTGACCCGTCAATCTATCTTTAATCGACTCCGGCAACCATGTGTTTCGTGGAGCTTTAAAAGGCCATCCCTTTATCCTCAGTCACATTGCCGGCGTTCTTTTTGGCCTCAATCACGTCTTGCGCCTGTTTTTTGTAATAAGTGAAAAGGTCAAGATCGTCGCGGTAATTGCTGGGTGTGCTTACAACGGATGTCATACGCATATGCCCCTCGGTAGTAACGGTCACGTAACGCGCCGGTGCATTCGGGACGTTCAGATAGATAGTAAAAGTGTCCGGATCTTTGTAACTGGGGTCGCGGGATTCGGCAAACTCCTGGCTTTCCGTCAAACGGACGGCTTTTTTGACGAAGACGATGTAAGGGGCAATGTCTATGGCTTCGCTGACGTTCCAGTGCGGACTTTGAACCATACTGCCGCCACTGGCGTTATAACGAACGACAATGCCAGGTTTAGTGACATCCAGCTTCTCGGTTCCGTCGCCAAAGCCGGCGTGCAGTTTCATTTCTTTTTCCAGGAAAGAGCGAAAACGATAATCCGTTGTCGCATAGGCGTTGGATGGGTCGTTATTGATTTTAATGATACTGTTTGGCGAGATATAAATATCCTCGCCCGTCACCAGGTCGTCATTTCGCTGGACAATATGAATGACGGGATTTTTTCCATCGGTCACAAGTCTGGGGCGGCCTTCGATCGGGGTGGCTACATTCAATGCCCCTTGAAGCTTGTCCCATTCGGCTGCGTTCACCATCGGCCACTGGATGACTTTATGGTATTTTTCCTTGTCTTTTGGGTCGGGCACATAATAGGTGCAGTCAATATGAAGAGTGTTCTCAGCTTTTTCGTCTTTTTCAGCTTTTGCAGGGGTAGTTGCCAGAATGCTGCAACCCGTCAAAATAAATATGAAAATATATGTATTAAGTTTACTCATCCTCTTGCCTTTCGCTGACCGGAAAGTATAGTTCAGCACACTTACAAATATATTATACGCAAAAAAATAAGAAAAGGATAAGACATGTTTATCTCCAACGCTTTTGCCGCCGAAGCTCCGGCTGAAACGAGTGCAGCAGTTTCCACAGCAACGCCTGCAGACGCGCCTATGCCACCGGCAAATGATGCCTTTCTTATGAATATTGGCATGGTGCTGGTGCTGGCCGTTCTCTTTTACCTTTTGCTTATCCGTCCACAGCAAAAGCGCTTTAAAGAACACACGGAGATGATCAATAAAATGGACAAAGGGTCCAAGGTGGTCACCCAGGGCGGTCTGGTTGGTGTAATTGATAAAGTGGTGACACCAAATGAAGTCATTATTGATTTCGGTGGGAATGTCAAAATGACAGTGATGCGGTCTTATATTATTGGCGCGTATGAAGAGACAAGCGCGTCACCTGCGAATGACACGGCAAAATCCAAAAAGGATAAATCCACGAAATGATGTATGTTCCGACATGGAAGCGTGTTCTCGTTTTCATTACTATTGTTTTGGCCTTTGCGTATTGTGCGCCAAATTTTATCGGCAGTAGCGGTCGTGACTGGCTGGCGCAAAATCTGCCAGCCTGGATGCCGACCAAGTCTGTCAGTCTGGGGCTTGATCTGCAAGGTGGGTCGCATCTGCTCCTGCAGGCCGATATAAACGGTGTAGTCAAGCAGCGCGTGGAAGATGCGGCAACATCTATTCGTACCGATTTGCGGAAAGAGAAAATCGAATTCACTTTGGTTTCCAGCATTCCCAATGGCGTCAAGGTCGAAGTAACGTCTGACGATAAGATTGAGGACGCGCGCAAAATCGTGCGGCGCGCCGACACGGGACTGGTCGTTAACAACAACGGGCGGGTAATCGAAGGCGTCTATGATGACAAAGGCCTGAAAGATATTCGTGACCAGACGATGGCGCAGTCGATTGAAATCGTCAGCCGCCGTGTTAATGAGTCAGGGACTAAAGAACCTGTTATCCAGCGCCAGGGCGATGACCGCATTCTGGTGCAATTGCCCGGTATTAATGACCCGGAGCATGTGAAGAAATTATTGGGCAAAACCGCTAAACTGACGTTTCATCTGGTCAGCATGAGTGAAAATGACCCTTCTGCGCGCAACGTGCCGATGCATGATGACCCGGCGCAGATTATTCCGATTAACCGCCGCCCACTGCTGACGGGTGATATGCTGGATAATGCGCATCCCGACTTTCAGGAAGGCGCGCCTGTCGTCAGCTTCCGTTTAAACGCCATTGGCGCGCGCCGCTTCTGTGAAGTGACTCATGACAATGTCGGGAAACCTTTTGCGGTCGTGCTGGATAACGAAGTCATTACCGCGCCGCGTATTAATGAACCTATATGTGGCGGGAACGCGGTGATTTCCGGCAGCTTTACTGTTCAGGAAAGCGCCGATCTGGCCGTATTGCTGCGCGCGGGTGCTTTGCCAACCACCATGACGGTAGTGGAGGAGCGTTCGGTGGGGCCATCGCTCGGTCAGGATTCGGTCGATGCCGGGAAAATCGCGGCGCTCGTGGCGTTTGGCCTGATCGTCACGTTTATTGTGCTGTCCTACCGTCTGTTTGGCGTCTTTGCGAGCGTGGCCCTGTTCATCAATATGGTTATGATTATGGCGCTGCTGGGGATGATGCAGGCGACGCTGACACTGCCGGGTATTGCGGGTATTATTCTGACCATGGGAATTGCCGTTGACGCCAACGTCCTGATTTTTGAACGCATTCGTGAAGAGGTGCGCAGTGGCAAGTCCATTCTGGCCGCTGTTGATGCTGGTTATGAACGCGCCATGGCATCGATTGTCGATGCCAACCTCACCAGCTTGATCTCAGGCGTTATCCTGTATTCCATTGGTACCGGCCCAATTAAGGGGTTTGCCGTGACTATGGCTATCGGGATTGTTACCTCCATGTTCTGCGCCATTATGCTTACCCGTTTGATGCTGGTTATCTGGCTGCAGATCAAAAAGCCCAAAGCACTGCCGATATAGGAATAAATATCATGAGTTTTCTTACGTTCTCGCGTCAGCCTAATTTTGATTTTGTCGGCAAGCGTTACTTCGCTTTCTTCGTCACCGCCGTCATGATTTTGGGTTCCGTTGCCCTTTTGTCATTCAAAGGGCTGAATTTCGGGATTGATTTCACCGGCGGCATTATGATGGAGATCGAAACGCCTGCGGCACCGGACCTGCAAAAAATGAGAGCAGATCTTAATACCCTGGGGCTGGGCGATGTTGTTATCCAGGAATTTGGCACACCGACTAACCTGATGATACGCGTGCCGGAACAAAAGGGCGGGGAGGATGCGCAGAAGGCCGCGATTGGCAAAATCAAAGCTGTGCTGGATACGGAGTTTGGTACAGAGAAGGTTGAATATCGCCGCAGTGAATATGTTGGACCGCAGGTTGGCGACGAACTTAAGAAATCCGGTGTTGTGGCTTTCCTGCTGACCATTGTCGGGATCATGGCCTATATCTGGTACCGGTTTGAATGGCAGTACGGTGTGGCCGCAATCTTGTCGCTGGTGCATGATACGACGGCTGTCATTGGCCTGTTTTCCCTTTTGTGGATGCATTTCGATCTGGGAACGCTGGCCGCAGTCCTGCTGGTGGCAGGTTATTCGACGAATGAGACCGTCATCGTGTTCGACCGTGTGCGCGAGAATCGCCGCAAATACAAAAAAATGCCGATGAAAGACATCATTAACATGTCCGTGAACCAGACCTTGTCGCGCACCATTAAGACGGCGACTTCCATGCTGCTTTCACTGGTCGCGCTCTGGCTGTTCGGCGGCGAGGTTATCCGTGATTTTGCCAATGCCCTGATTTTTGGAACATTGGTGGGTACGTATTCAGCTATTTATGTTTCATCGTCATCCTTGCTGTATTTGCCATTTCCGAATGACAGCAAGCGTGAAGAATCGACTGGCGACGAATAAAATATGGACATAACCCCGCAAATCATTCCTGGCCAGAAGGTGATTCAGTCTTACCGGGCAGGTGGGTTTCGGGTGAATGGCGATGTTTTTGAGTCACCTATTCTTATTACGCCAGATCATGTGGCGGTGTGGAATTTGACCGATCCGGCTAATCCGTTTGAACTTACAGACGATATACGTGCTTTATCAGGTAAAATTGATGTTCTTCTGATAGGCGCAGGGGACAGGTTTTCTGTTCTGACACCTTTGCAACGGTCTGTTTATGCCGGGCTTGGTTTTTCGGTGGAGGCTATGGATACCCCGGCCGCTTGCCGTACCTATAATGTCCTGATGTCTGAAGGACGATTAATCGCCGCCGCGCTTAAACCTTGTTCTTAATAAGATAGACTGCGCCGCCGAAAGCGATAGCGCCGAAACCGACCAAGTAAACAACAAGGTCAAAGCGGGTGAGAAGAAAGCACGTGACTATAACGCCCAGAACAGGAAGGAGCGGCAGGCGTCCGATTGTAAGAGGAATTCTGAATTCAGGCTGTGTTTCTGATTGCCGATAGCGGAGACGTATCAAAGCAGCATGAACAGCCAAGAAAACCAGAAGAACGCCAAAGGAAGAAACACCCGCAACGATTTTTACTTCACCTAGTGGTAATAGCAGGCAAGCAGCCCCAAAGAGAACAAGTCCCGCAAGCCATGGTGTCTGGCGCTTGCTTAATGTCTGGCTCAGAAACTTCGGCATATCACCTTCGCGTGCCATTCCAAATAACAGGCGGCTGATGCTGATTAAGGAGATCAGGGCTGTGCTGGACGTGGCGAATAATGCAGCAACCGCCAGTGTTTGACCCATCCATGGTTCTGCCTGCGCGGCGGCCGTTGTCAAAGGAGATGCGCTCTTGGATAGCGCTACAGGATCAGCAAGCCCCAGTGCCGCAAAGGCTACGAGTACATACAAAGTGGATGTAATCGCCACGCTAATTAACAGCGCGCGCGGAATGTTCTTTTTAGGGTCAATAGATTCTTCAGACAGATTGGCGACATCCTCAAAGCCTATATAGATGAAAAAAATAAGCGCCGTCGCGGTAGCGATATTCGCCGAATCATTCCAGGATGGCATTTTGCTGAAAGAGACGCTGACGTCCCCTTCGGTGAATCCGGCCCATATTAAAAGGATCAGGCCTAATACCTCTATGCAGATTAAAGTAATGCTGACAAAGGTGGATTGCCGGATGCCTGCGATATTAATAAGTGTGCAAAGCGCCAGAAGTAAAAAAGCCGTTATCAGGTGAGGGGCTGGAAAGAATACGTTCAAATATCCGGCAAAAGCTATGGCAACGGTGGCGGACGTAGCCGCGGCATTCAGTGCAATCAGATAACCCGCCATAAAAGATATAAAATTCCATTGGGGAAACGCCTTCCGCATAAACTGATATTCTGCTCCGGCCTTTTCATTGGCAGATGCCAGCTCAGCATACGAAAGCACTGTCAAAAACGCGGATATACCGGCAAGGACAAAACTGATCCATAGGTGCAGTCCTGCTTCCCCGGCTGCCGCCCCAATTACAGAGTATATGCCTGCGCCGACTATTGTTCCGACGCCATAAAACACCAACTGCAATAACGTTAAAGATCTTTTTAATTGTGCCATTTTGCACAAACAAAAGTTAAACAGCAGCAGTTCCAGTGCCGCCAGAAAAGCACGATTTTGCTTAAACCCTGTCCTTGAAGAGGGAGAGGAGTTTGACAAGAGCGGGATCGATAG
>CAMLMM010000068.1 GCA_946481105.1 uncultured Alphaproteobacteria bacterium | reverse complement strand
TGGGCGAGCGCATTGCGTTTTTGGCTGATACCACGCAGGTTCTGATTATTACACACAGCCCGCAAGTGGCATCACGCGGGGAACAGCAATTGCACGTCAGCAAGAAGTCAACCAATGGTGCGACAACATCAAGCATTCATGTGATGACATTCGAAGAGCGCGTGAATGAAATCTCGCGTATGCTGGCGGGTGATACGATTACATCGGAAGCGCAGGCGAACGCGCAGAAACTTCTTGAAGAGGCCTCTGCGGCGGCGGTTATCCGTCGGGCAAAGCCAGCAAGTCCATCACCTGAGGTGCCTGTTGCTGTGACACCGGCCGCCGAGCCGAATCAAATTGAGCAGACAGCATCAGCTTAAATTTATATCTTTGTTTGTGTTGAAGCCTGGGCAAGCTGTATATAGCCTTCAACACCGACATCCTCGGCACGCAAAGTCGGGTCAATCCCGATAGCTTCAATCGCCTCCGCATAATCCGACAGGGATGACCGTATCATCTTGCGGCGTTGATTGAAGGCGGCGGCCAGAATACGTTCCATCACCGCAAAATCCGGCGCATCTTCGGGCAGTGTTTTCGGCGCGAAATGCAGCACAGTGGATTTCACCTTGGGTGGCGGCGTAAAGGCCGATGGTGGCAGTTCAAACAGTTTCTTAACATCGCACAGCCATTGTGCCATGACCGACAGGCGGCCATATGTCTTATTGCCGGGTTGGGCGAGCAGGCGGTCGGCGACCTCTTTTTGAAACATCAGACTCATAAACGCGACGACATTTTTATCGGCGCGGATCTGCTCCAGCCATCCCGCTAGCAGCACGGTACTGATATTATAGGGAAGGTTGGAAATCACGGCGCGTGGCGTTGATGTCAGGTGCGTGATATCGGCCTTGAGCGCATCAGCCTGCACAATCGACAGGCGATCGCCATAAACTGGTTTCAAATCGCCAATTGCCGCTACCGCGCGCGGGTCATATTCGACCGCCGTGACGCTGGCGGCGTCCGAGGCGAGCAGACTGCGAGTCAGGCCGCCGGGACCGGGACCGATTTCGATAGCATTAATGTCGCTGAAATCACCGGACAGGCGGATGATCTTGTCGGTAATATTCTGGTCGAGCAGGAAATTCTGCCCGAGTGCTTTTTCTGCCCGCAGATTATGCGTGCGAATAACGTCACGTAAGGGGGGTAAGGATGCCTCAGCCACGCTTTTCAATGAAGGCCGAACTGCGCAGATCAAGGAAATAACGGCGCGCGGCGCGGTCAAGACGTTCCATGCCAAGGCGTTCCATAATATCCTCGCGGGACGGCAAAGTCTCGGCGCTCAACTGACGCTTGTCGCGTAATTGCAGAATGTAATAACCCGATGATGTCTGGATTGGCCTGGATACGTCGCCTTTATTCAGGGTAGGCAGGACAGCGTCAACTTCCTGCGGTAGCTGGCCGAGCATGACCCAACCAATCAACCCACCCTTATCCGCTCCGGCGGAGGCCGAGAATTGCTTTGCAGCCTTGGGGAAAGATTCGGGTTCTTTCTTGAGTTGGTCGGCCAGCTTGGCGGCAAATCCCCCCGCATCATCGGTCTTGGTCTGGGCTGACATCGGGATAAGGATCTGGGCGACCAGATATTGGTCCTTCCCGATATTTTCTTTGATGCGGTCAAGTTCGCTGTCAATATCGGCGTCACTGACCTCCACGCGTGGACGAATACGTTTCTGCACTACTTTTGTCCAGGCCAATTGAGAACGTATCTGGTCGCGCATAGTGCCGATATTGATGCCGTGGCTTTGCAGCATTTTCTTGAATTCAGTAGCGGGAATATTATTCTGCTTGGCAATCGCGGTAAAACCTTCGTCTACTTCCGCATCCGTTACTTTAATGCCCAAACGGTCGGCTTCCTGTACGCGCAATTGTTCTTCGATCAACATTGTCAAAATCTGCGGGCGCAGCTTGGCGCTCAGTTCCTTGGACGGGGTCATGCCACTGGACGCGGACACGAGTTGTACCCTTGCCTTAAGATCGGAAGCGGTAATCACGCCTTGATTAACAACGGCGACGATACTTTCCTGACCGGCGGCCTGGACTGCCGTAGGAAGAAGAAACGTCAAAGCGACGCAAAGAGATAACAGACGGCGCATCAGGCAGCATCCTTTCGTAAGTAGAGAGGGAGAATAGCATCAAGCGGGGTTGGAACAATCCCGAGATCAGCAAAATTTTTATGGTCACGATTAACTACTGAATCAGACTGCAGGCTGGTTATCTGGTCATTGGTAAGCGGCGGGTCGGGCAGCCAGGCAAGAAGGAAGGCCTGCAGACGCGCGAGCCACCAGGGTAAAGAAATAAAGCGTCGACGGCGGCCGGTCACAGCGGCCAGACGTTCAAGGATGGCGCGGAAGGATAAAATCTCCGGTCCCCCCAGTTCATAAATTTGTCCATTTGTATCCGGGTTCGCAATACTGGCCATGACAGCCGCGGCGATATCCCCCGCATAAACGGGCTGGAACTGCGTATGCCCCCCGCCGATAAGCGGCAGGGCAGGGGATATCCGGGCCATGCGGTCAAATTTATTAAAGAAATTATCTTCCGGGCCGAAGATGACGCTGGGACGCAGGATGGTGGCGCGCGGGAAAACAGATGTAACCCCGAACTCGCCTTTCAGTTTGCTGGCGGCATATTTAGAACGGCTGGTGTCAATACCCAGCGCAGAAATATGTATAAATTTGCGGATGCGGTGCTTGTAACAGGCGCGGGCAATCCAGACTGGGATGTCATTATGCACATGAGAAAAGCTGGCGGCTTTGCGGCGCTGGTGCAAAATCCCAAGGCAGTTGATCACCAGAGTTGATCCGGCCACGGCGTTATCGACACTGGTTTCGGATTGATACGACACCTGAACGGGGACAATCTGGCCGGGCTGTCCATAAAGGCGCAGGAAATAAGCCGAATTAGTTTGCCGCGTTGCAACACGAATGCGGGCCCCAGCATCGGCCAGGGCTTTTATTATGTGCCGCCCGGCAAATCCGGTACCACCAAAAACGGTGATAATATGGCCTTTCAGGCTTAACGCCATTGCAAACACTCCTTGATTTTTCTGCGCTTCACTATAAACATCTGCAAAGGTTTTCAAAAGGCTTTTATATGCCAGAAAAGGTATTTCCATGACCGCGTTGATACGTTCCCGCCAGACTAAAATTGTGGCAACTCTGGGCCCCGCTTCCAATTCTGAAGAAATGATTCGTAAATTGTTTCATGCAGGTGTTGATATGTTCCGCCTGAACTTCAGCCATGGTGAGCATAAAGATCATGCTGAGCGAGTCCAGTTCATCCGTCAGGTGGAAAAGGAAACAGGCCGCCCTATTGCTATTCTGGGTGATATGCAGGGGCCGAAACTGCGTGTGGGTCGTTTTAAAGACGGAAAGATTGAACTTGCGGCTGGCATGGAGATCCGCCTTGATCTGGATCCGGCGCTGGGGGATGAAAAACGCGTGAACCTGCCGCACCCGGAAGTTATCAATACTATGCCGGTTGGTTCGTTTATTCTGCTGGATGATGGCAAGGTGCGCATGGAAATCGTCGGCCGTGGCGATGGTTACCTGACCGGTAAAATTCATGCAGGCCGTGTGCTGTCGAACAATAAAGGTTTCAACGTGCCGGGTGTTGTTTTGCCGATTGCGGCCCTGACCCCGAAAGACCGTATCGACCTTGAAGCCGCATTGGGCATGGGTGTTGACTGGATCGCGCAATCCTTCGTGCAGAAACCGGAAGACGTTATTGAGGCGCGTCAGCTAATTGCCGGCCGTGCCGCACTTATGATTAAACTCGAAAAACCGTCGGCACTTCAATATCTGGATCAAATGATCGCGCAGGCTGATGGTGTCATGCTGGCCCGTGGTGATCTGGGTGTTGAAATTCCGCCCGAAGAAGTGCCGTTGGCGCAGAAACGCGTGGTGCGTGCCGTGCGTCTTGCAGGTAAGCCAATCGTCGTGGCCACCCAGATGATGGAATCGATGATTGAAAACCCATCACCAACACGCGCCGAAGTAAATGACGTTTCGACGGCTATCTTTGACGGGACGGATGCGGTGATGCTGTCGGCGGAAACTGCCGCTGGTCAGTACCCGATTGAGGCCGTGCAGATGATGGACCGTATCTGCCGCAGCGTGGAAAAAGACCAGCTGTACCGTACCCTGATTAACACCGATCATCTTGATGCGCGCCACAATGATGCGGGTGACGCGATTACGGTCGCTGCGGACCAGGTGGCGCATGACCTTCATGCGTCCTGTATCGTTACCTACACAACATCCGGTTCGACGGCTCTGCGTGCCGTGCGCCAGCGTCCGGCAATGAAGGTTGCCTGTTTAACGCAGAATCTCTCAACGGCTCGCCGTTTGTCGGTATCCTACGGGGTTCATGCGCTGCTGGTCGAGGAAGTCACAACCTTTGCCGATGCGGTGAAACTTGCGCAGCAACGTGTCGGGGCCGAAGGTCTGGCACAAAAAGGCGAACGTTTCGTGATGACCGCTGGTGTACCATTCAATACGCCCGGGACAACTAATATTCTGCGCGTGGCCTGGGTAGAATAGTGGAACTTCCCTATTCGGAACATTTCGACGATATCTATTTCGCGGTGGAAGACGGGCTGGCTGAAAGCCGTTACGTCTTTCTTGAAAAGAATAATCTACCGCAGGGCTGGCAAGGTCGCGACAGGTTTACAATTTGTGAAACCGGGTTTGGTACCGGGCTGAATTTTCTTTGCGCTTGGACGTTATTTGAAGCCACGGCACAGCCCCACCAAAAACTTCACTACTATTCCTTTGAAAAATTTCCCCTGTCTGCTGCAGAAATACAGACATATCTGGCGCATTGGGCCGGTGAATTCGGCGGTCGTCTGGAAAAACTGGTGGCTGAATATCCGTTGCGCGTCGGGGGCTGGCATACGCTGCAACTCTCTGACCGCGTTACATTGACATTGATGTTCGATGATATGAACCGGGCAATTGCGGAACTTGATACACCGATTGATTGCTGGTTTCTCGATGGCCATGCGCCCGCCAAAAATCCGGATATGTGGTCGGATAATCTGTTCCGGCATATGGGGCGTCTGAGTACGCAGGGCGCAAGGTTTGCGACATTCACGGCAGCAGGATTTGTTCGCCGCGGACTTGAAGCGGCTGGGTTTGCAGTAACTAAAGATCGGGGGTTTGGCCGCAAACGCGATATGAGTGTCGGGGTATTTCAGGGGCAAGGTAAAATTGCCGCTGCCCTGAAGCCATTTCCTCAACGTATCGCGATTATCGGTGGTGGGATTGCCGGGGCCAGCTGCTCCCATCGTTTTGCGCAGCGCGGGGCTGAGGTTCATTTATTTGAGAAGACGGGTCTGGCCTCTGGTGCGTCTGGCAATAAATACGGACTGTTTAATCCGCGCTTTGCCAAGGGACAGGGGTTTGAATCCGATTTTTATGGTTCGGCCTTTGCACAGTTACTTCGGCAAAAACACCATAAATGCGGCAGCCTGCATATGGTAACGGATGAAGAGAAGCGTTCGCGACTGCAGGGCGTGCTGAATAGCTGGAACTGGCATGGCGATCATATGCAATGGCTGTCAGTAGCCGATGCTAGCGACAAGGCAGGCGTTAAGCTCGATAAGGAGGCGCTGTTCCTGCCGGATGCCGGATTGATATCACCTGCCGGACTCACGACGTCGCTGGCACAATCAGCCGTTGTGCATATTGAGGACATGACAGATTTAAATCGCTTATCCGGCTATGATGTGATTGTGCTGGCCAGCGGCCCGGATATAACGCGCTTCGCGCAGGCCGCGTTCCTGCCGTTGCAGGCGGTCAGGGGGCAATTATCCTATATGACAGCGCCTCCCGCCTTGCAGGATTTAAAATCCAACCTTTGTTATGGCGGGTATTGCACCCCACCTGTTGATGGGCAGATGGTTGTGGGATCAACGTTCCAGCACTGGTTGACAGAGACAAATTTGCGTGACGAAGATCATCGCAATGTCCTTGGTAAATTGACGGACCAGCTTCCGTTTGAAACGGGCAACTTGCAGGTGACAGGGGGGCGTGTTTCGTTCCGTTGCGCCGCGCGTGACCGGGTTCCGGTGATAGGGCATCTGCAGGATAATATCTATGTATCAACCGCACATGGATCGCATGGCCTGTTGTCGGGTACATTGGGCGCAGGATTGTTAGAAGCCGATATATGGGGCGACTCACAAATCCTGCCGCGCAGCGTAACTGCAAGACTATCCCCATTACGGTTTCAGCAGTAATTACTCGTTTTCCAGCGTGGCCAGGACGATCATATCGTCAAAATCACTGCCATCATCGTCGGCATACATATAATCGCCATCTTCAATCTGACCGACCATTACCGGTTCGGTCGACAGGGCGGGCTGCAGGGGTTGCTTCGGCGTAATCAGCAGCAACAGGCAGGCGGCAATCGCGACGCTGCCGATCCAGCGAGTTGCCGGAGCAGATACCCATTTACGGGCGGGGGCCTGTTGCGGATGGCTGATGGCTTTTGCGACCATCGCATCAAGCTTGGCTTTCGGCAAGATGGGAACTACGTTCGACTTGTTGTCCATGATATCAAAGGGATCGTGCAGCGAAGACATTTTTGCCTCCATTCAGGTTAGCAGGGATAAGTTTTTCAAGTGCTTTCAGGCCGCGGGCCACCAGATGCTCCACGGCTTTTTCCGTGGTCTTCATACTGGCCGCGACATCGCGGCGGCTGTTTTCGTGGAAATAGGTCAGCAGGATAGCTTCCTGCTGCCGTTCTGGTAAATTCTCAATCGCTTTTAACAGCAAAGCTCGGTATTCCTTCGTCAGTAAATTATCCGTTGTTGTTTCCGGTACGGCATATTGCTCCGGTATTTCATCATTCCTGTTTTTGCGCGCGCGATGTACGTCCATGCAGGCGTTATAGGTGATGCGCGATACCCAGCCCTGCACTGATCCACCCGGTTCCCAGCGTGGCGCCTGTTGCCAAAGCTTGATAAGAACATCCTGGGTTATATCTTCGGCCATAGCCCGGTCTCCGGACAGAAACCGATATGCCAATGCAAATATCCGTTGCCCGAGAGCATCGGACAGGTCGCGAAAGGCGCGTTGATCGCCTTTCGCTGTCTGTAACAAGTACGTGGTCAGTGTTGCATTATCCATGCAGTTTCCCCTGCTGCGGTGGTAAATTACTGGGCAGGCCCATCGGATTGATTTTGACGGCGCTCTTTGAAGCGTTTCATCATCTCGCCGCGATGGTTTCCTTCGCCTGAATCGGCTCCGTCGCCATCACCCATTTTGCCTTTACGGTCTTTCATGCGTTCCTGCATTTTGGCGCGTATGGCTTCACGGCCTTTGCGCATTTCCTCACGGGATAATTTGCCGTCCTTATCGCCATCGGCCTGGCTGAACATTTCATCCATGCGTTTTTTGTGGGCGGCTTCCATTTCGTCCCGACTCACGAAACCATCCTGGTTTGTGTCGTTCTTCATGAATTTTTCTTCATGGGAAGAGGGTGGGCCGCCGGGGCCGTCACCTTCCCGTGCAGGGGGCTGATCCATGCCTGCCGGGGGTGGACCACCTGGGCCGTTATCTTCGGCCAAAGCGGGTGATGCACTGATCGCCAGTACAGAAACAAGGGTTAATGCTATGCGGTTATACGGGGTCATTTGATGTCCTCTTCCTTATCATTGTCAACGAGTGTAGCAAGTATAAGGTATAAACGCACCGCGAGAATAAAACCCCCGGCGTTCCATTATATAAGCAAAATCTACTACATGTTTGATTCACATAAAAATATTTGAATTTTCCTAAGAAATACAATAGAAATTCACGGAATTTATTACAGGGTTTAATTATTATGCCGCATGTCAATGCACGATTTCCTCACAAAAAATCCATGGCGTCACGGTCATTTGATGACGCCGTGGAGATCAGAAAGGAATTTGCGAACTTTTTACCGGAAGTAAAATTCTTTCACGCCTTGGCATCTTTACGTGTACCCCGCAGATTACGCTCCCCTCACAATCCATTCCACCTGCAGGAAATATGGCCCTGCCCCCCGCTGGAAGCGGTCCTGACTCTTACGGCCCATGATCGCTGTGATTATATTTTGAAGCGCGATGCAGATAAATCTGCTGATCTGGTCCTGCAAATAGACCCCAAAACAGCTTCTGTGGAGCGAAATCCACTGCGTCGTATATTCTCAGCGCGACAATCGGATGTCCCGATCGTAGAGACGAAGCATGTTCAGGCTGCAGGGCATCCGTATCAGGTGGTTATGGCCATGTGCGAACATATGCTCAAATGTGGTTATGATATAAACGCTGAAAGTGGAAAACGTCTTCAGGGGTGGGATAAGGCAGTCGCCGATTATCGTGCCGCACGGCCACAACCGCCGCGTGAAGGGCAAGCAGTCAATGTCAGCCGGCAACAGCCCGTCCGTTCCCTGCAGAAACTGCGCGAATTATAATTTAGTCATAATCTAAGAAAAAGCCGTATGCTCGCCTGTTGGCAAATCGGGCATTTCCGCTTATGCTGCCTGAAGTCACGTCAGAAGGAATCAACAGATGACATCACCCAAAATTTCATCGCGGCCCTTGTCGCCGCATTTACAGGTCTGGAAATGGACCCTGACCATGGCGTTGTCCATATTGCACCGCGCGACGGGGGTTGCGCTGGCCGTGGGTATGCTGATGCTTGTCTGGATGCTGGTGGCCGCTGCTTCGGGTCCTGATGCGTATAAATGTTTTCACAGTTTTGCAACGTCCATCATCGGACAATTGATGCTACTGGGTTGGACCTGGGCCATATTCCATCATTTGGGGTCGGGCATCCGCCACTTGCTGATGGACATGGGATATCTGATTAATGTCCGCCAGTCGACCATTGCCGGCTATATCATCATTGTTTTCGCGTTGACCATGACACTCGCCATCTGGGCCAGTGTCAAAATGGTAGGAGTCTAGTCATGTCATTGAAATGGGAACCAACTCCGTTCAAAGCTCCCCTTGCCCGTGCCCGCGGTCTTGGGGCTGCGCATAGCGGCGTGCATCACTGGCTGCACCAGCGTATTACGGCACTTGCCAATATTCCGCTCGCCCTCTGGGCTGTCTGGTCGGTGGTAACGCTGGCGGCGGCGGGGCCAAGTTATGACGCGGTCACGATGTTTTTCCGTGCGCCGTCGCACGCAATTCTGATGATTTTATTCCTGTTGTCGGTGTTTTATCATGCCGCGCTGGGGCTACAGATTGTTATCGAAGATTACATTCATTGTGAGGCCTCCAAGATGGCGGCACTTGTTGCCATGCGTTTAACCTTTGTAGCAATGGCTGTCGCATCTTTATTTGCAATTGTGAAGCTTGGCCTGTCGCCATTAACAGTCTCGGTCATTGCCGGATAAAATAAAAGGATACTAAAATGGCATACGATATTATCACCCATGAATATGATGTGGTTGTGGTGGGCGGCGGCGGGGCCGGGCTTCGCGCGGCGATGGGCATGGCTAAGGATGGCTTGAAAGTTGCCTGCCTGTCCAAAGTATTCCCGACCAGGTCGCATACCGTAGCGGCGCAGGGCGGCATTTCTGCGGCGCTTGGTAATATGGGCGAGGACGACTGGCGCTTCCATTTCTACGACACTATCAAGGGCTCGGACTGGCTGGGCGACCAGGATGCGATCGAGTATATGTGCAAGGAAGCCATTCCCGCTATTATCGAACTTGAGCATTTCGGTGTGCCCTTTTCGCGTACCGCAGAAGGCAAGATTTATCAACGTGCATTCGGTGGTATGACCACGCATTACGGGCAAGGCACGGCACAGCGTACCTGCGCCGCCGCCGACCGGACTGGCCATGCGATTCTGCATACGCTCTATACGCAGGCACTGCGCTACAAGACCGAGTTCTTTATCGAATTTATCGCGCTCGACCTCATCATGGATGATGACGGTTCCTGCGCGGGTGTTCTCGCCTGGAACCTACTGGATGGCACCATCCACGCTTTCCGCGGGCATCAGACAGTGCTGGCGAC
Source organism: uncultured Alphaproteobacteria bacterium (assembly GCA_946481105.1). Next base: position 1,259 of record CAMLMM010000068.1, on the reverse strand, counting down.
CGGTGGGTATGGTCGTGCGTATTTCTCGTGTACCTCCGCGCATACCTGTACCGGGGATGGAAATGCGATGGTGTTGCGGGCAGGCCTGCCGCTGCAGGACATGGAATTTGTGCAGTTCCACCCGACGGGTATTTACGGGGCCGGCTGCCTGATTACCGAGGGCGTGCGCGGTGAAGGCGGATATCTGACCAATTCTGAGGGTGAGCGTTTCATGCTGCGTTATGCGCCATCGGCGAAGGATCTGGCCTCGCGCGACGTGGTATCGCGCTCAATGACTATTGAAATTCGCGAAGGTCGCGGTGTGGGCGAACATAAGGACCATATCCATCTGCACCTGGAACATCTGGAACCGCATATCATTCATTCCCGTCTGCCGGGTATTGCTGAAAATGCCAGAATTTTTGCAGGCGTGGATGTCACCAAAGAACCGATTCCGGTACTGCCAACCGTGCATTATAATATGGGTGGTATTCCGACCAACTGGCGTACCGAAGTTGTCACGACGAAGAATGGGGATGCCAATGTGGTTGTTCCCGGTCTGATGGCCATAGGCGAAGCGGCCTGTGTGTCCGTGCATGGCGCAAATCGCCTTGGTTCCAACTCGCTGCTCGACCTCGTCGTGTTTGGCCGCGCCGCTGCGCATCATGCCGTGGCGACCATCAAGCCGGGTACCAAGCACCGTAAAGTGTCGAATACCAGCATTGATAAAGCCTTGGCGCGTTTCGACAAGTTCCGTAACGCCAGCGGCAGTACAATGACCTCGGCGATTCGCAATAACATGCAGCGAACCATGCAGAACCACGCCGCCGTGTTCCGCACCGGTGACAGCATGCAGGAAGGCTGCGAGAAAATCTCGCAGGTCTTTGACAGCTTGAAAGATGTCAAAGTCGGTGACCGTTCGATGATCTTCAACACGGATTTGGTGGAAACGCTGGAACTGGATAATTTGCTGGTGCAGTCGATTGCGACGCTGTACTCGGCGGTCAACCGCAAGGAAAGCCGTGGCGCCCATGCGCGTGAAGACTTTGCCGAGCGTGATGATGTGAACTGGCACAAACATACGGCCATCTGGGTGGATGATGCCGGGAAAACCAAAATCGATTACCGCCCGGTTATCATGAAAACCCTGACCGACGAAGTCGAAGTGATTCCGCCGAAGAAACGGGTGTATTAAGTCGGCATGGCAAGCTGTACAGGCCAGTCGGGTTTCGCGTAAAGCGGATGACCACGCCGCAGAAACAAGCCATTTCCATGATCCT
>CAMLMM010000067.1 GCA_946481105.1 uncultured Alphaproteobacteria bacterium | reverse complement strand
GAAAAAAGTGCACATTATTCCCCCCACCTAAATCCTTCCCCGTAAAAGGGGGAGGAGTTGATAGAGGCAACACCTTTCCTTCCCCTTTTACGGGCGAAGGTCAGGATGGGGCTGATAGAAATTCCCTCCCCCGTCATATTTAAAATTATATAAGCGGAACTCAACTCACAGGGAAAAGTTAGCCAAGCATTCATTAAAGGAGAAAAAAAATGAGTCAGCCACGCGAACATTTATTGGACTGGTTACGCGATGCTTACGCTATGGAACTGCAGGCATTGGAAATGTGCCAGCGTCAGGTCGAACGCATCGAAAACTACCCGGAACTTCGTTCCCGCATTGCCCAGCACGTCAGTGAAACCAAGGACCAGATTACCAAGCTGGATAAATGTTTCAGCATACTGGACGAGCGTCCTTCGGCAATTAAAAGCGCCATGGGCTGGACGGTCGGCAATCTGCAGGCTGCTGGCGGAGTGTTTATGCCTGATGAAATCGTGAAAGGCTCAATGGCAAGCTATGTGTTTGAGAACTTCGAAATAGCAGCCTATACCATCCTGATTACGGCAGCAGAAAAAGCCAATGAACCTGAAATAGCCCGCATTTGCCGCGCCATTCGTGAACAGGAACAGGATATGGCCGACTGGTTAAAAGACCACCTGCCAGGCACTACCGATATGTACATGCATCGGGACAGCCTGGACCAGCGGGCGAAAATATAGTTTTCAATTGCTTAAATCAGACAAAGAAAAAGCCGGGAGAGATTCCCCGGCTTCCAGTATCACTTTAAGGACTGATGACTATTTGTCGTGGCTCAGTGTGGTCAGCAGAGCTACCGGAACCATACCCAGCATCAGGCTGGTGGTATAGGACAGGTACACGGCGATACCGACCAGCAGGATCGAGAACAGGTCGCCTGTCAGCTTCCGGCCCGTGAGAATAAGGCTGGAGACGATCAGCACGAAACCTGTGCCGAGCATGGTGTATACATGACCACCGTCAAAGAAACTGCCGACTGTTTCGACAATCCCCATCAGGTGCATAATGTGACCCAGGACGGTGGTAAAGCCCACCATCAGGATCAGTCCGGTAATATAGAACCATACTGCATCAGTCGTAGAATGAGTTTTTGTTACATCCAGTGATTTAAGAAATCCAAACATTGACAACCTCCTGTGTTCGTCGTTTCGTTGGCCCGCTATTTTATAATTCAGGCTTCAGGTTAATGGTCCACCAGTTCGGTATCCCAGTACAGAAAATCCGACCAGCTTTCGTGAAGAAAGTTAGGCGGGAATTTCCGTCCCCTGTCCTGGAGTTCATATATCGACGGCTGCCGTGGCTCAGTCAGAGGGAACATCTTGCATTCTCGCGGAAGCAGATTTCCCTTCGTCATGTTGCAACACTGGCAAGCCGTGACGATATTCGTCCAGGCTGTGCGTCCGCCACGTGATCGCGGAATCACATGATCGAACGTCAACTCGTCTGTCTTGAACGTCTCCGCACAGTACTGACACTGCCATTCATCGCGGAGGAAGACATTAAACCGTGTAAAGGCCGGGCTACGTGACACCGGCACATATTCTTTCAGGGCCAGCACCGACGGGAGTTTCAATTCCACATTCGGCGAGCGGACGGTGCGGCCATATTCCGATATCACCACCACCGATTCACGAAAAATGGCCTTAACAGCTTCCTGCCAAGACCATAGGGAAAGTGGGTAATAACTGAGCGGGCGAAAATCGGCATTTAGTACGAGTGCCGGAAATCGCTCGAGCGGCGTATGATTCAGATCAGCAAAGGCAATGGAACCGTCCAAGGGGCCCTCCTTCATTTATAGGGGTGGAGTGGCCCGGAGAGATTGTGCATACAGACGCTTTATGTTCTATAAGCCGCATGATTCGGGCCTTTCTTACCCTATAATTTTATTATAACCGATACGAAACGGCCAGTGTAGAAATTCGTTAAATTTTCGTTGACGCATCGCAAAATATTATGTAATTATGTTGCGTTTTTGGGTTGCAAAGAAACTTTGTTATAAACGTTGACGAAAGATGTAGAAAATATGCAACGCAACACACGCAAATTACTGCTGATAGCTTCCGTAATGCTCTGCGCCCTGCTCGCTTTTATTGCCGTTATTCAGTACAGCAAACACCTCGCCGAAACGAATTCAGAGGCGACGGTGTATGAGAGCAAATAATTAACCGTGCAGGATTTTGAGTCGAAAATGCTGCCTTTCGAGAACCGTATCGCAGCGTACTTAAAGTACGTGAGAAACGGAAGCGCAGAAAGGCTGCTTTTGCAGACCAAAAGACAAGCGGAACTTACTCGCCATCACCGAAGAGTTCACCCCAACGTTCGGACGGACACATGCCGACGACGTTATAGCCGCAATCGACATAGTGGATTTCGCCTGTCACGGCGGACGACATATCGGAGAGCAGGTACACGCCCGTGCTGCCGAGTTCTTCGAGCCCAACCGGGCGGCGCAGCGGCGCGGTCACGGTGCTGTATTTGAAGGTCTTGCGCGCCCCGCCGATGGCCGAACCGGCCAGCGTGCGCATCGGACCTGCCGAAATACTGTTCACACGGATATTATCCTGCCCCAGATCGGCAGCCAGATAACGGACCGAGGATTCCAGCGCGGCCTTGGCCACACCCATGACGTTGTAATACGGCATGACTTTCTCGGCGCCATAATAGGACAGTGTGACAGCCGAACCACCGTTTTTCATCAACGGCGCGGCGCGTTTCATCACGGCGGTAAAGGAATAACATGACACATTCATGGAATTCAGGAAGTTTTCGAGGGTCGTATCAACGTAACGGCCCTTCAGTTCTTCCTTGTTCGAGAAGGCAATCGAATGCACCAGGAAATCGATGGTGCCGAATTTGGCTTCGATTTCGGCAAAGGCACGGTCAAGATCGGCCATGTTAGTCACGTCGCAGTCAATCAGCGTGGTCACACCGATTTCAGCCGCCAGCGGTTCTACCCGTTTTTTGAACGCGTCGCCCTGATAGGTAAAGGCCATCTCGGCCCCCTGCTCGGCGCAGGCTTTGGCAATGCCCCAGGCGATGGAATAGCCATTGGCCACCCCCATGATTACGCCGCGTTTACCTTGCATCAAGTTCATAATTTATCCTGCGTATTTAGAGAAAGCCAGCGTGCAATTCGTGCCGCCAAAGCCGAAGCTGTTGGAAAGAATTGTCTTGTGAACAAAATTATCGATGCGCTGACGCACAATCGGCATATTGGCGAATGCTTCATCCAGTCTATCGATATTGATACTTGGCGCGATGAAATCATGCGCCATCATCAGCAATGAATAGATTGCTTCCTGAACGCCTGCCGCACCGAGTGAATGTCCGGTCATCGATTTTGTTGAACTGATATAGGGAATCTTATCGAATTTAGAAAAGACATTCCCAATCGCGCCTATCTCGGCACGGTCCCCAACAGGCGTGGCGGTTCCATGCGTATTGATATAGGTCACTTCACCTTCAACCGTTGAAAGCGCCTGTTTCATACAGCGTTCAGCGCCTTCCCCGTTTGGCGCGACCATGTCTTCACCATCGGATGTGGCGCCGTAGCCTGTAATTTCCGCGTAAATTTTAGCGCCGCGTGTTTTGGCATGTTCCAGTTCTTCCAGAACAAGGATACCGCCACCGCCCGCAATGACGAAACCGTCACGGTCCGCGTCATAAGCGCGGGATGCTTTTTCCGGTGTTTCGTTATATTTGGACGACATTGCGCCCATACCGTCAAAAAGACATGAGAGCGTCCAGTCGAGATCCTCACCACCACCGGCAAACATTACATCCTGTTTGCCCATCGCAATCATTTCCGCTGCGTTGCCGATGCAATGCGCCGAGGTCGAACAGGCGGATGAAATGGAATAATTCACACCCTTGATTTTATGATTGGTGCAAAGTGTCGCGGAAGTCGTCGATGACATGCATTTTGGAACTGCAAAAGGACCAACTTTTTTTGTAGCCCCTGTTTCTTCGACAATGCGCGCAGCTTCGACCTGATACTTGGTCGATGGCCCGCCGGAGCCGACAATCGCGCCCGTGCGCACATTACTGATTATTTCTGGCGGCAGACCGGAATCGGCAATCGCCTGTTCCATTGAAAGATGAACATACGCCGCCGCATCCCCCATAAAGCGGAAAAGGCGGCGATCGATAAGTTCGGTCAGGTTTATCTTAGGCCGTCCCGATACCTGGCTGCGAAATCCGCGCGCCGCATGCGTTTCATCAAACGCAATGCCGGATTTCCCGGCTTTCAGGGATTCAAGAACTTCCCCGACTGAATTCCCGATGCAGGAAACAATCCCCATCCCCGTCACGACAACACGACGGATTTGATTGGGCTGCACTAAAGCCATGATATTGTCCTTTCTGAAATCTACAGACTGCGCGGATTGTCAAACAGACCGACGCGCAAATCCTTGGCATCATAAATCAGCTTGCCATCGGCCAGCACCTGACCGTCGGCAATACCGAGTACCAGTGATCTATTAATGACGCGTTTGATATCAAGGTGATAGGTCACCAGTTTGGTTTCCGGCAGGACCTGACCGGTGAATTTCAATTCCCCAAGGCCAAGCGCACGGCCGGAGCCTTGCGCCCCTGTCCAGCCCAGATAGAACCCGAGCAATTGCCATACAGCATCAAGGCCGAGACAGCCGGGCATAACCGGGTCGCCTTCAAAATGGCACTCAAAGAACCAGAGTTTCGGGTTGATATCGAATTCCGCGGTCAACTCGCCCTTTCCGTACGCACCGCCTTCGGTGCTGATATTGGTAATACGGTCGAACATCAGCATTGGCGGCAGCGGCAGCTTGGCGTTGCCGGGGCCGAATAATTGCCCGTGTCCGCAGGACAGCAAGTCCTCACGTGTATAGGAACCCTTGGGGGAAAAGTCCCACCCCGCTTTTTCTTGAATCGCAGTCATGCGCCTTTATAAAACCTTTAGGTGACTGTTACAAATGGAAATATTTCGTTATTCGGGGGTAAAAAAGGCATTTATTGACATAAATATTGGCCGCATTACATGCGCTCTGGATTAAACCCCACCCCGCGCCGCTTCGATAGCGGCGATATCGATCCTCTGCATTTCCATCATCGCGTTGAACACCCTGTTCGCTAATGCCTTATCTGAGCTGGCGACACTTTCAATCAACACGCGCGGGATAATCTGCCATGACAGCCCCCATTTATCCCTGCACCATCCGCACTGGCTCTCTTCGCCGCCATTACCGACAATCGCATTCCAGTACTTGTCCGTTTCCGCCTGATCTTCGGTGATCACCTGAAACGAGAACGCTTCGCTGTGTTTAAAAATAGGACCGCCATTCAGCCCGACGCAGGGTATGCCCAGCACCGTAAATTCTACCGTCAGCACCTGCCCTTCCTTGCCATCCGGATAATCACCGGGGGCATAATGGACGCCCGTGACGCGGCTATCGGGAAAAGTCCGGGCGTAAAATTCTGCCGCCTCTTGTGCCGTGCCGTCATACCAAAGACAAATAGTGTTCTTGGCCATTTTATAATCTCCTTATGCGTCAATAATTCCCAACCACTCGTAGATGGGATGGTTCCGTATATCTTAAGGTGCCACGCCACTGCGCATACCCAGAAAGCATATTTATGGATTGATGGGAGATTTCCTGTCCAGCGGCAAAATCGCCCAGCGGCGAATGGCCTGCTGCAAAATTGCTTCGTCAACTGGCTTGCTGACATATTCATCCATCCCGGCTTTCCTGCATCTTTCTTTGACCCCCGTCATGATGTCGGCCGTAACGGCAATGATGGGCACTCTTTCACCGCTTTTCCTTGCCTCTTCCATGGCGCGAATTTCCTGAGTTGCCTCAAACCCGTCTTTTATCGGCATATGGCAGTCCATAAGAATGACATCGTAATGTTTCTTCGCCCACATATCGACGGCTTCCTGACCATCCTCAGCCATATCAATATTTTTTACATTCATGCGTTCCAGAAGTTTCGTCAGAAAAATCTGGTTATGCTTATGGTCTTCCACCAGCAGGAAGGATGCCTTTTCTACGGGTATCCTGTCATTCTCAATATTTGCGACCGATTGCCCGCGGGGACGATCTGCGTGCCCATCGCTCTGCACCGTCTCTATCGCTTTGAAAGGCGCAACAATAGTAAAGCGTGATCCCTGGCCAACCTCACTGGCCACCGATATTTTCCCGCCCATCAGTTCAATAAGTTCCTTACTGATGGCAAGCCCCAATCCAGTGCCGCCAAATCTCCGCGTAATGCTCTCATCAGCCTGGGTGAATTTTTCAAAAATGTAATTTAATTTATCTTCGGGAATACCTATCCCTGTATCCGTGACGGTACATACCAACTCTATGTTATTATCATCCAGTCTTTTGTAATCAAACGCGGCATGCACAAACCCCTTCTGCGTATACTTAACACCGTTCCCAATAACATTGGTCAGAACACGGGCGTAACGGGTTGAATCACCCACCAGTTCAGGCCATTTCTCTTTGCCAAAAGAAACGCATAGCGCAATATTTTTTTCAACAGCCTGCGGGTCCAGGGTTTGAATGACACGGTTAACGGTCTCCTTCAAATCAAAGTTACTTCTTTCCAGCACCACCGCTCTGGCCTCAAGTTTTGAAAAATCCAGAATGTCATTAATAACATCAAGCATCGCCGTAGAAGACAAGTGAATCACACGCGCCTGTTCTTTTTGCTCTGGCGGCAGGTTCTGTTCGCTGGCAAGCAATTTTGAAAGACCTAAAATGCTGTTCATCGGCGTACGTAATTCATGGCTCATGGTTGCCAGAAATTCGCTTTTTGCCTGGCTGGCCACTTCGGCCCGCAGCTTTTCAGCCTCCAGTGACTTTGTCGTCCTGGCAACCTCGTCCTTCATAAAAGCAAAACTCTTAACCAGAGTGCCAACCTCATCCCCTTTTGCCGCAGGCAGAACGACGTCATAATCACCCTTGGCAATTCCTTCGGAAGCGCGCGCAAGCGCTCTAACGGGCCCAAGAATGACGGTATGCAATAAAAATACCGAAATAAGCACAAAAAGAAATGTTACCGCAATTACCAGCCATACGAGATTGGAAACATTCCGTTTGATCTGGTCGGCAGTGGCCGCAAAATCGTAGACCAGAGTCAAAGAGCCTATATTTTTCCCGCCTACCTGTATGTCTTCGCGCAGAACATGTATAATTTCTGTCGGCGTTGGAAGGGACTTCTCCTCCAGAGGATAAATAGTCTGCCCTTCAGCATTGGTGAGAGTAAGATAAACCCAATCAGGATTTTTTCTGGCAACGATATCAAGATTTTTGTAAATCGTATCCAGTTGCTTCTCGAGTAAAAATGGAACAATCCCCTCGGCTATGCCCTCAAGCGTCTTACTTAAATGGTGTTCGGATTCCTTGATGGTGTAATCGATAACCTGCGGCGACCATATCGAATGAATATAGATCAGAACAGCGCCGATAAGTGCGAATAAGGGAAAAAGAAACTTGAAGCGGATACCATGCATAGTTTTATATCTTTTAGCAATTTTCAGTCTGTTCATAGCTTTACTCAGAATAATCACTCAAGAAACCTTTCAAGGTTTTTATAATCTTCTATCGATGCCTGAACTGGTTTTTTCATCGGCACATTTTCTAATAGCTTCGGTTCTTTCGCCCATATATCAAGAAATTCCTGGGCAACAAGTTTTTTAACATCAGCATTTACACGGCCATGCGCAATAAAACCATGCGGTGAATACTTGTGTGTTTCATGCAGAATTCTCAAACTGCTTTGAACCGATTCAGGTTCATTTTTAAATGTTTCCAAAATGCCCCCGCCAGCTTTGGCAAGGCCCTTTGCCACATGCAAATAGACAGAACTATGCGTCTTAACATCGACAAGATTAACAACCGTGTTATAATCCTGCTTCAATTCATATGCCGTGACAATACTGGCCCCAAAAGCATAAGGCGACGGAATCACCATATCCTTTCCGTTCAGTTCGCTTACATCTTTTATCGGATCATCTTTTTTGACAACGATAATCCCGCCAAGTTCGGAACCTGCGTGGACCAGGGGCTCGTACCCCTGGTTCTTGTTGGCCTTTAATACCTGAAGCGGGTTGGCATAGGCAAAATCAAACTCCCCCGCCTTAAGCTTGGGTTCAAATTCATCAATGGTTTTTACAGGCGCCAGCGTAAACCGGCACTCTGCTTTTTTGGATAACATTTCAAGAAGCGGTGTCCAGGTATTGAAAATGCGCCTCTCATCAAACTGGGGAACAACTCCAACATTATAGGAACAGTTTTTCTCCGCCGCCTGAACCTTTACCAAAGGGACCAGCGAAACCCCTAAAAAGAAAAAAAGAAAAAAACGAAAACAGGTGCGGCGCATGTTCTATCCCCCAATTTTCATCATAACATAGGCCACCCCTTTTTCTATGACCCTATCCTAAATACACATTTCCCCCTTGACATTGAAGGTATTTTTTCCTATAAATAGTAGCAGATACTGGTGACGTTATGCATCCGCAGAACCTGCCTGCGGCGTTTTGTGTGGCCGGAATTTGGAAAGCCGCTCTCTTTTTTCCTAAAACCGCGGAACGAACTATTAACTCACCCATGCCTAAGCCAAAAAACGAACAAACGAACTAATAGACCCCTGCGCCATCCCGCAGGACACGCTCCGCCTCAACCGTATAACTCCCATCCGGGTTATGCAGTACCAGCCCCGCATGGATACGCGCCGGGGTCTGACGGTCCTTACGGGCGCGGATAATCACGCGTTTCGATTCAACACCAACACGCGGCCACAGCGGGATGATTTCTACCGCGCCGAATTTCTTGCCAAACGCGCGAATAATTCTGTCGGTACCGGAGGTCGGATAAATAATCGTCAACGACCCGCCGGATTTAACCAGTCGGTGCGCCGCCTTGATCCAATCCTCAAGTGATAAATCTTCATCCTGATGGCCGAGCGCCTGCGCCTTGATGGCATCGGGCGACGGCGTATGTGCCCCGGCTTCTGCATAAGGCGGATTCATCATGACATGATCAAAAACAGGTTTCGGCCCCATATCCACATCACGTATATCGGCTTCGATAAATTCAGCGCGGTCAGCGACATTATTCAGTTCGGCATTCTGGCGGGCGAGATTGATATAGGCATGTTCCCATTCAACCCCGGTCAGGCGCGCGCCCTTTACCCTCCATAACAAGCAGAACCCTGCCCCGCCCACGCCGCACCCGGCGTCCAGTACATGATCACCGTTATGCGCCGGGCAAGCCGCTGCGACCATGACGCTGTCGAGCGAGGTCCGAAACCCGCCTTCGGCCAGTTGCAGCAGGCGGATTTTTTTATCGAGGACGTGAATTTCGGTTGTTTTGTCCATTAAAACCCGTCACCCCATTCTAGTTTACGTTTAACTTTATACAAGGGATGTGATTTGGGAACCACCATCGTTTCCGCCACGCCCTGTACATTGCAGACCTGCAATTCCCTTACCTTTGTGCCTGACGGATGGCCGATAAGACGGTGTGCCGGACGCTCAGCCGGCAGGCGGCTGAACGCCACCCAGGAAAATTTTTCATCCTCATAGCCCATATCTGCGTCTTTCAATTGCTTATGCAACTTGCTTCTCTCTACCCGCGTTGAAAAATGACACCAGCGGTCAGTGCCTTCTAATGGACACGCACCACCTTGCGGACAGGGGCCGATAATATAGTCGGCCAAAACTTTGCGTAATGCCCATATAATTCCGGCTCCCTGTGGCGTGCCTGGTTCGATAATCACCATGACACCGTTACATTTGTCCCAGTAATTACGAACAGCCGCAACAACCTGATCTGGGTTCATTTCATTGAACACATAAGATGCGATAATCATATCGGCTGGCTGTGCTGTGTAATCCTGCAACGGTTTAGTTATCCAATCAGCCCCCTCAACCAGTTGCATACCGGCATCACGCAAATACATGTTCGGTTCAACCAAGGTCAGCATATCGATATCAAAAGCATTCTGCGCTGCCAGCGTTGCCGTCCCCGGCCCTGCCCCGATATCCAGCAGCGAGGACGGGTTGAAATCCAGCAGCAGCACTTTAATCTGTTCCATTACTGCCGCCACCGCCGCATAAGTCGCCGGAAGCCGGGTGGCGATATACCCCAGAGCCTCGGCACGACTGGCAATCTGTACTTGCGTTTTGGACCGGTCACCCCTGTATTTACGCGAAACTTCCGCAGCTCCCATGGCCAGGTCAGCATGCGTCACGCCGCCCGCCTGGATGAGACCATCGAGCCGGGCACGCAAAGACAGGGGTAACTGGCCGGACATAAGCTTCTTTTACGGATTCAGCGAATACTTGGCAATCCTTAAGGTTTTAGCTATAAGACAGCTATGAATAAGAGTGCCGCCGCCCCTGTTGCCCCCGTTTCCGCATCCCCGCTGGAGGAACTGGCCGCCTATGCCAAGGCCGATATGCTGCAGGTTAATTCATTAATTATGACCCGGATGGCGTCGGACGTTCCCCTTATCCCCCAGTTGGCTGGGTACCTGATTGCCTCCGGTGGCAAACGTATCCGCCCGCTGATGACCATCGCCGCGACACGTTTATTCGACAGTGAAACTGCGCGCCCTTTTGCCTTGGCTGCCGCCGTGGAATTTATCCATACCGCCACCCTGCTCCATGACGATGTAGTGGACGAGAGCGATTTACGCCGCGGAAAACCAGCCGCCAATACCGTGTTTGGCAACCAGTCCGCCGTCCTGGTCGGTGATTTCCTATTCTCCCGCGCGTTTGAATTAATGGTTGAGGACGGATCGATTGATGTTTTGCGTATCCTGTCACACGCCTCCGCCGTTATCGCCGAAGGTGAAGTGCTGCAATTATCCATCCAGAACAAACTCGACACGACGCTCGACCAATATCTAGCGGTGATTGGCGCAAAGACGGCGGCACTGTTCGCCGCCGCCTGTGAAATTGGCCCCGTCATTGCCGGGCAAAACGCCGCCATGCAGGCCGCACTGCGCGACTATGGCTATAATCTGGGCATGGCGTTCCAGATAGCGGACGACATTCTCGATTATCAGGCCGACCAGGAACAACTGGGTAAGTCCGTGGGCGATGATTTCAAGGAAGGCAAGATGACCGCACCGGTACTCTATGCCCTGCAGAATGCCGATGCCGCCGCCCGCCAGTTCTGGATGCGGACATTTGAAGAACATGATTATGCCGAAAACGATCTGAAAACCGCGCAAAACCTGATTGAAACAACGGGCGCTGCCCAAAAAACCCATGATCTGGCGCTATCGTATATCGACGCCGCAGTCCGGGCATTAACCCCGGTTGCCGCATCGCCGCTTAAAACGACACTTGAAACCCTCGCGGGTTATGTGCTATCCCGCAACACATAAATTTCCAGGGGCCACGGAGTATAGCTCAGCCTGGTAGAGCACTACGTTCGGGACGTAGGGGCCGGAGGTTCGAATCCTCTTACTCCGACCATTTTTTATTGTGGCGTACAGGTAGCCTGGTAATAGGTCCATTGCGATGCCGTTGCTAATGCGCAAGCATTTGTGCTTCCATTCTCTCCGCAAGCACAGCCGCTACTACAAACGGGGCTAGTCCCATGCCCCTCTGCCAAGGGATTGGATGGCCCTGCGCTTACGCCACTGCTTTTCCAAATATAGGTGATCGGCTCGCATGTACCAGTAGTATTAGCCGAAGTATCTGGGTCATCAATCCAGGCGCAGCTTGCCCCTGAACGTATTTGGCGAATTGAAGACTGAGTTTTCACTTTGTTAC
>CAMLMM010000066.1 GCA_946481105.1 uncultured Alphaproteobacteria bacterium | reverse complement strand
TGCCATGCCGATTTAATTTTTTCAGTATGAGGAAATGATAGAGCCAAACGCCTGGCACGACCGGCCAGCAGAATATTCGCCAGCCCCAGAATGGCATTCTGCTCATGCAGGATGGTCGGAATGCCACGGTGCTGGGCGGCGAATAAGGGCGGGGCCGACGGATAGCCCCCAAACCCGATAACGGCGGACGGTTTCAGTTGGCTGATAATTTTATGTGATTGAATATATCCCTTAACTAACCCTAGAACAGCTCGAATCTTACCTTTCAGGCCCGGCAAATACCCGCCGGAATCAATAATATGCTGCGGGATGTCCAATCCTTTAAAATATTTCTGTCCCCGCGCATCGGTCGCTAATACAACCTGATACCCTTGATCTAATAAAATTTCTGCCAAAGCGCGGGCAGGAAACACATGCCCCCCTGTGCCGCCCGCCGACAATAAAATGATTTTATCCGGCATATCTATACCTGCCTTTGTAGAAATGAGAAGCGGCGACGCTGCATGATCGTCTTGCGTCCTTCGCGACGTGTCAAACCAAGCACGATACCCATGCCAAAGCCGGTCGCCAGCATGGACGAGCCACCATAGCTGATAAATGGCAGTGTCATACCCTTGGTCGGCAGAATATGAAGACTTGACCCCATATGAACAAATGCCTGAAGACCGAACATGCACAGAATGCCACCCGCAGCCAGAACGACGAACAAATCGCTGGATTCCATCAGCCGGTTAAACCCGCGCAATACGATAAAGGCATACAGGCCCACAACCCCCAGTGTCATTAACAACCCAAGCTCTTCTCCCGATACGGCAAAGATGAAATCAGCATGAACGTCAGGAATGGTGTTTTTAATCGTTCCCTGCCCCGGCCCGGCCCCAAATAATCCGCCGCTGGCAAAAGCCTCAAGCGAGCGGTCAACCTGATATGTATCGGCTGTTCCTTGCGGGTCAACAAAGCGGTCGATACGGCTGCGCACATGGTCAAAGCTGTAATATACGCAAACAACACCCACCACAGCCACGACGCCGATGATAACCAGATAACGCAATGGCAAGCCAGCCATAAATATTTGGCTGGCGAACATAAGCGTCAAAACGGCCGTCATGCCAAAATCAGGCTGCGACATCAGCAGGAACACGACGCATGCGTAAAGCGCTGCGCAAAATTTATAACCTGGGAAATCCTGCACCTGCTTTTGATGCGCAATAAGCCAGCCAGCTACGATGGCAAAAGCCGGTTTAACAAACTCGCTTGGCTGCAGGGAAAAACTGAATATGGGTATCCAGCGTTGCGCCCCTTTGATATCCGGCCCCACGAATGGCACAAGAAGCATCATGAAAGTGGCTGCAATAAAAGCCACGCTGCCCACCCGCCGTATCCAGCGATGATCCAGCAGCGAAACCCCCAGCATAATAAAGAAGGATGGTATGGCAAAAGCAATATGCCGTACAATAAAGTGGGTATGCGACGCGCCAATGCGGTCGGCGACCGACGGGCTGGACGAAGTAACAAACGCAATTCCCAATATAAAAAGAATAACAATCGACGCCAGAATTCCTTTATCGACTGTCCACCACCATCGTGCGATAAGCGATCTATCTGTCCGGGCGAAATAACTGCTTATACCGTTGGTTGTGCTCATGTGAGATGCTCTACAATATCGGCAAAAACCTGGCCGCGGTGTTCAAATGATGTAAACTGGTCCCACGATGCGCAAGCAGGGGATAAAAGGACAGAACCTTTCCCTCTATTGTGTGCCGCCTGATGCGCCGCCGCAACAGCTTTATCCAGAGTCCCGCATTCCGTATACGGAACATTATTTCCTTTTAGCCACTGCACAAATAAAGGGGTTGCCTCGCCAATCACATAGGCATGACAAATACGATTCATAAATCCTTCAAGGCCCGATAATCCGCCTTCCTTCGGCTGCCCGCCGAGTATCCAGTATATATCATCAAAACTCGCGAGCGCCTTGGATGTCGCATCGGCGTTGGTGGCTTTGCTGTCGTTTATATAACTGACATCGCCCATTTTGCGGACCAGATACTGGCGATGCTGTAATCCTCCAAAGCTTGTCATCGCGTGGACCAGTTCTGCCGGATCATATCCATACACATACCTTAAGACAGCGTAAGCGCAGGCGGCATTTTCGTGATTATGGCGGCCTTTCAGGCTGGACATATCGTTTAAATTTGCAACCAGTTCGTCTTTATCAAACAATTGACCATCGCGCACCCACACTCCTTCAGACATTTCCACATGCGTAGATACACGAATGACTTTCCATCCGCGCAATTCATCTGCAATCTGGCGACATATATCTGTGTCGATGCAAATTACGGCTACAGAATTTTCCTTTGGCTGATTGAAGATATTTTTTTTGGCCGCGATATAGCCCGCCATACCCCCGTGACGGGCCAGATGGTCCGGCGTAATATTTAACAGCACGGCTCCCGCAGGGGAAAAAGATGGCGTAAGCTCCGTCTGATAGGAAGATAATTCGAGTACATACGTTCCCGCTTTACCCACAGGGGCAAGACTGAGTACGGGGACTCCTATATTCCCCCCGGTTTCCGTTTGGCGGAATTGCTTCAGCATATGCCCAATCAAAGCCGTCGTGGTCGACTTGCCATTTGTCCCGGTAATCCCAATATAATCGGCATCCGGCTGAGCTTTAATCAGAATATCAATATCGCTTATCAGAGGAATCCCTGATTTTCGCGCATGTTCCGCAACCTTATGCGGATGCGGGTAGCTGTGCGGGATGCCGGGAGACCAGATAATTCCCTTATATCCGCTTAAATCTACTTTGGTTAAATCTTCAACCTGAACACCGGCCTTGACCGCTTCCTGCCGTGATGTTGCATTATCATCCCACGCCACAACTTTTACGCCGACCTGTTGCAGCGACCTGGCAGCCGACAGCCCTGTCTTGCCCAACCCCATTACGGCATATTTCTGTCCACGCAAAGATGAAAGGTCAATCATAGTATTTACCGAAGTTTAAGCGTCGAAAGACCAATCAGAGCCAGTACCATCGCAATAATCCAGAAGCGAATGACCACGGTCGGCTCCGACCATCCTTTTTTCTCATAATGATGATGAATAGGTGCCATCAGGAACACACGCTTGCCACGCATTTTAAATGACAATACCTGAATAATAACCGACACCGTCTCCATGACAAAAACGCCGCCGATAATGGCCAGAACCAGTTCATGTTTGACCATAATGGAAATTGTTCCCAGCACGCCACCCATCGCCAATGATCCGGTATCCCCCATGAAAATCATGGCGGGCGGTGCATTAAACCACAGGAAACCCATAGCCCCCCCCACAAGCGCCCCACAAAGAATGGCTAATTCAGATGTGCCGCTGACATAGGGAATTTGCAGATATTCGGCAAAATCAATACGCCCTACCAGATAGGCAATCAACCCAAAACAGGCCGCCGCAATCGCCACGGGCACAATCGCCAGACCATCCAGACCATCTGTCAGATTCACAGCGTTGGAAGATCCAATCATGACAAAGATGGACCAGATGAAAAAGAAAACACCGAGCGGGACAAAAAAGTTTTTAAAGAATGGAATGGCAACGCTTGTGGCAATCTCTTGCGGTAAAAAATGCACGATACCTGCCGTAGCCACCAGGCTTATAACCAGTTGGCCCAGCAGTTTCTTTCGGCTCGACAGGCCGGCAGTATTGCGCTTTGTCAGCTTCAGAAAATCATCAGCAAACCCCAGCAGGCCAAATCCAACCATCACCAGCAATGCCAGCCAGACATAAGGACTTTTGGGGTCGGACCACAAAATTGTACTCAAGGTCACGCTCAATAAAATCAGAACGCCCCCCATGGTCGGCGTGCCGGCTTTTTTCAGATGCGTTTCCGGGCCATCAGTCCGGATAGGCTGCCCGGCCCCCTGAAGTGACTTTAGCCACAGAATCATGCGCGGCCCGATCAGCAGTGAGAGAAAAAACGCAGTCAGCACAGCGCCGCCTGTACGAAACGTAATATAAGTAAAGAGATTGAATATAATGGAATATTCCTTAAGCTCGGACAAAAGTGCAAGCATGGGCTCAGTTCCTTTCCTGACGCTGGGCATTGGCTATATTCTTGGCGCGTTTTGGCATTTCGCGCAAGGCCTCAACAATCACCTGCATGCGCGGTTTATCGCCCCCACCGCGAGATCCTTTGACCATAACGACATCCCCCGGAACCAGGACTTCCGGCACGATCTGCGCAAGTTCGGGGCTTTCGTCGCGGTGTGCTCCTTGCTTATTGGCTGGCAAGGCATCATACAGATTTTTCATCAATGGCCCGCATGTATAAACCAGATCCACCCCGGCAGCCTGTAATGGCAAAGCTAATTCACGGTGAATGGCCGCGGCATTTTTTCCCTGTTCATACATATCGCCCAGAATGGCAATACGGCGCCCTCCCCGGCCCGGATCGATAAGCGCCAGAACCTTAAAAGCAGCCTGCATGGCAACAGCCGAGGACGCATTGTAACTTTCATCTATCAGCGTAACGGGATTGGCGGCATCACCAACATCCAGATATTCACGCTTGCCGCGTCCGGCAGGCGGTTCAATATCGCGCAGCGCGGCAATGGCATCCTGCATATTCCCGCCAAGAATTTTATAGGCCAGCAGAACAGACAGGGCATTCATGGCATTATGCTCGCCTGCATCTTTTAATGTGAAGGTGATCGGTTCACCAAGAATAGTGGCCATGGCCCGGATACCATTGCTTGCAATCAGAATATCGTCCAGGCGCGCATCGGCTTCGGCGTGGCGGCCAAAGGATAATATCTTTCTTAGTCCTTTGGTCTGAGCCGCCGATCTCAAGAAATCAAAAGAGTCATTGTCACGATTAAGAATGGCAATGCCGTGAGCATCCATGCCGTTAAAAATTTCTGCTTTGGCCTTTGCAATACCCTCAATACCATCGGCAAAATTCTCGATATGCGATGAGGCAACAGTCGTAATAATGGCAATATGAGGTTTGACCATCAGGCTAAGTGGCGTGATTTCTCCCGCATGGTCCATACCCATCTCAAACACCCCGAAATCGCTTCCGGCCTGCATACGGGCCAGGGTAAGCGGCACACCCCAATGATTATTAAAGCTTTTCACACTGCCATGTGTGGGGCCCAGCGTGCTGAGCAGATGAATCATCATATCCTTGGTGCCTGTTTTACCAACCGACCCCGTTACACCCACAATCCGGGCCGCTGTTCGCATGCGCGCCGCCTGCCCCAGCGTCTGTAACGCGGCAAATGTATCAGAAACAACCACCTGATTTTCTGCTGGAATCCCTTCAATTAAATGGTCGACCATAACCGCTGCGGCCCCTTTATCAAAGGCGGCTTTGGCATACATATGCCCATCCTGCTTATCACCATGAATGGCAATAAACAAATCGCCCTTTTGGACATCGCGGCTGTCGATCGTCACACCCTTGGCCACCCATGCCCCATTTACAGGAACATTAACGGCTTTGGCTATGTCGGCTGATGACCAGACAGGTAAGGAAGCATGAATCATAAAATGTACTTTCGTGGTTCTGGAATAAAAAATTTAAGTAGGCAGGGAGAAAGAAGGGGTAATCAGGCGGGGTTAAAAGCAGTTTCAGTTTCGGTGTAGTCATCAAAGAATTCAGTATGATCGGCAAAAATCTGTTCCTGTTCATGGCCTTTACCAGCCACAACCAGGACATCTCCTTCGCGCAGCATGCTGACTGCGTGACGGATGGCCTCGCGACGCCCGCCGATAGACAGGGCATTGGGTGCACCTTCCTGTACGGCGGCCCGAATGGACGTTGCGTCCTCGCTCCGGGGGTTATCGTCGGTAATGATGGTAATATCGGCAAGGCGGGCCGAAATGCCACCCATGATCGGGCGTTTGCGGCGGTCACGGTCCCCGCCACAACCAAACACGCAGATAAGACGACCTTGCGTGTGAGGGCGTAACGCCGTCAGAATATTTTCCAGCCCATCCGGCGTATGGGCATAATCAATATAAGCGCCAATACCGGCAGGCGATTTTAGAACACGCTGCAAACGTCCGGGAATGCCCTTCAGCTTCGGCAATATACCCACAACATCTTCTGGTTTCACACCTGACTCCGCGCATACAATCCCTGCAGCGCATAAAACATTCATAGCCTGGAATAATCCGACCAGCGGCAAATGAATTTCCGTCGTCTTCCCAAATAATTCAAGCACCAGAATTTGCCCATCTGCCACGGCCCGACGATCCATTATTCTCAAATCGCGACCATGCCCCCCGTAAGTCCAGACTGTACCAGGCACCAATTTAACAAAGGACTCATGCGCGGGGTCATCGGCATTGATTACGGCCACCCCGGCCTCGGCCATGTTTTCCTGAAACACCCGCAGCTTGGCCGCCAGATAATTTTCCATTGTCTGGTGATAATCCAGGTGGTCCTGCGTCAAATTCGTAAATCCTATCGCACGGAATTTCAGGCCACGTAAACGCTCCTGGTCAATTCCCTGACTTGATGCCTCCATCGCCAGATGAGTAATGTTTTTATCAGCCAGTAATTTTAAATTCTGATGAAGCGCCACAGGATCAAGGGTTGTCATTCCGTTATAATCATTCACGCCATTGGCAATAAGCCCAAGTGTGCCAAGCGATGCCCCTTTAATACCCATCAATTCCCAAATTTGACGGCAAAAATTGACGGTGGACGTTTTTCCATTCGTCCCTGTTACGGCGACTATATGCTGTGGTTGTGCCTGATAAAAACTGGCGGCCGCCTCAGCCAGGTAAGCGCGCGTGTTATCGACCTCAAGCCAGGTTATATTATCGGCGACTTTTGGCGTTCCTTTAGGAACAACTATAGTTTTAGCACCTTTATTAATAGCGTCGGCAATATAACTGCGGCCATCTTGCTTCAGGCCGGGAATGGCTACGAACATATATCCATCCCGCACCTGGCGGCTGTCGGCGGTGAGTCCGGTAATGGCAGGCAGCTCTAACATAATTAATGCTCCCCCTTCACATCAACGACAAACTGCTTCAGTGGCTCGGCAATATCCGTGACATCATACTGCGGTGACATACCAATCAGTGATCCCATTGCCGATACGATGCGGCCAACGGCCGGAGCAGCAACCCAGCCCGCCGTCGCATAACCATAGCTTGATTTGTTTGGATGCGGTTCATCAACCAGAACCATCACCGCATAACGCGGGTTATCGATAGGAAATACACCCACGAAGACCGCCATGCGCTTATCCCCGACATAGCGGCCATTGACGCTTTTTTCAGCGGTTCCGGTTTTCCCCCCGATAAAATATCCGTCAACATCCGCTTTGCGTGCCGTTCCGTTGCTAACTACCAGCCGGAGAAGCTGACGCATTTTCAGTGACGTCTCTTTGGAAATAACACGAACACTGTCGGCTGACTTATTTTCTTCTGAATCTTGCATGACAAGACGTGGCGCAACTCTTAATCCGCCATTTACAACCGAAGACACGGCCGACACCATTTGCAGGGGGGATACGGCAATACCATGCCCATAGGATGCGGTCAGTGTATTTATCTCACGCCACGGCGAAGGAACAATCGGCGATCCTACTTCCTCGATTTCCAGTTGCGGCTTTTTCAGCAGACCCAAATCATTGAACATGGATTTCAACCCGGCCGTACCAACCTCCTGCGCCATGCGGGCTGTCCCGATATTGGACGACACCATAAATACTTCCGGCAAGGTGAGCGGTTTATTTTCCGGGTGGTAATCATGAATGGTATGCCCGCCTTCAGTAATTGGCTTCGTCGCATCAAATTTACGGGCGAAGGACGGGCGTTTCTGCTCGATGAGCGCCGCAGTGGTAAAAATCTTGAAAGTAGAACCAAGCTCATATACGCCCAGCGTCACCCGGTTGAACATGCTGGGATCTTTCGGGTTAGTCCCCGGCGCATTCGGATCAAAATCTGGCAGAGATGTCGCCGCCAGAATATCGCCGTTGCGCACATCCATGATAACCCCGACCCCTGCAATGCCGGTAAAATCAGACATGGCCTTTTTTACTTCACGGCGCAGAATATGCTGAAGACGCACATCCAGAGTCAGGCGCAACGGTTCCGCCGATGTTTCCAGCAGATTGTTGAAGCTGCGCTCAACGCCGGCCAGACCTTTACCATCAATATCGGTATAGCCCACCATGTGCCCCGCAAGCGGGCCGGTGGGATATAAACGGTGATAATCATAATCAAAGACCAGGCCTGGCTCCCCCAGTTCCAGAACTTTGGATTGCTCCTGCGGTGTCATATTCCGCTTAATCCAGACGAAGCGGCGGGAGCTTTGCAGCTTTTTCAACAGGTCGCCATAGGTCAGGTCCGGAAAAATCTGGTTCAGCCCCCTGGCGGTAGCTACGGGATCCAGGATATGTTTCGGGTCCGCATGAAGTGAGGCCGTTTTCAGTGAAGTCGCCAGCAGGACACCATTCCGGTCAACGATGTCGGCGCGGAAATTCTTCTGCTTGAATTTATCATCCGTAACCTGCGCCTGCTTTTTCTCTGTCGTTTCCGGCGCGTTGGGCTGCTGATTTAAATAGCCTTCAATCAGGGTCGCATCAACCAGGCGCGCGCCGATAATCAGATAAGCCAGCATAAAAAATAGCGTTATAAGAACAATGCGGCCGCGCGCCAAGTCAAGATGACCACTTTTTTCACCCATGATCCGCATGGAAAAGCGTGAGAACGGAGAACGCCGCGCCATTATTCGTCCCCTCCGGTAATATTATTCAGAACTTTATCAAACTGGTCCGATTGATTAGGACTTGGTGTGGTAATGGGACGTGCATCCGGCACAGCCCGTACAGCATTTTTCGGCTTGGTCTTGGTATCCTGTTTTGAATTGGTCGATACCAGAACAGTCCGCTCATCTTCGCTGGCCAAAATCTTCGGTTCCGGAACCGCGCTGGCATCGCGCAGCAGATCTTCTGGCACGACTGGCGACATGGTGCGCAAGTGTTGCGACACCAAGGCTTCCAGTCTGTCCGGCCTGTTCAGATAATCCCATTCAGCGTTCAGGACGCGAATTCCCTCTTTCTCATTGGCGATATCTTGCTTTAAAAGGCGCTGCTCATGCTCCAGCTGCTGCACCTGCTGCGACACCCAGAACAAGGCTCCGCCGGAAAGAACGGCAAACAGCATGGCCGACAGGGTAGAAAGCCGAACGACAAAACGCTTCATGCGGCGACCTCCCTTTTTATCATGGCGCGCAATTTAGCCGAGCGGGCGCGGGGATTAATTCTCATTTCAGATTCAGAAGGAAGAACAGGCTTGCGGGACATGAGCGTGAAACTCAGCCTGTTGGATGCATCGGGAGCTGCCTGCGGCAGATGACGCGAAGGGGAAGGCGCGGGTTTGGATTTTGCCGCCATAAAGTTCTTAACGATACGGTCTTCCAGCGAATGGAAAGTAACAACAACCAGACGACCACCGGGGTTGAGTGCCTCTTCAGATTGCTCAAGAACCGACTCAAGCTCACCCAGCTCATCATTCACGGCAATACGCAACGCCTGAAAGGTCCGCGTGGCCGGGTCGATTTTATCTTTGGGCGAATGCGGAAGCGCATCCCGCACTATCTGGGCCAGACGCCCTGTTGTGGTAATCTTTTCTTCCGTGCGCGCCCGCACGATGGCGGCGGCTACACGGCGAGAATGACGTTCCTCGCCATACAGGTAAATAATATCGGCCAGTTCTTTTTCCGGCGTTGCATTGACCAGATCCGCGGCCGTCTGCCCCTGCGTCTGATCCATGCGCATATCCAGCGGCGCATCGAAGCGGAACGAAAAACCGCGCGTCCCTTCATCCAGCTGCATGGATGACACACCCAGATCAAGAACGATCCCATCCACCCGCGGTGAACCGGCATTATTCAGCTGATCATTAAGATGCGAAAAACTGTCTTTTACCAGCGTTATGCGCCCGGTGTAAGCTCCGGCCCATTTTCCGGCCAGATCATGCGCTGTCTGGTCACGATCAAATGCAATCACGCGGCACGCCGCAGCGTCCAGTATACCGCGCGTATAGCCCCCCGCGCCCATTGTACCGTCGACATAAACCTCACCGCCCTTGGGCTGAAGCGCCGCAAGCACCTCAGGCAGCATGACAGGTATATGCGGCGCGGCGTTCATATCAGGACGCCTCCCCTTTACCAAGACGCGGCAAGGTCAGCCCTTCACGCACGACATTCGTCCGTGCATCCTGACGGCGTTTTTCAAACGCGGCGGTATCCCAAATCTGGAATTTACGCCCAAGACCAACAAACGTCGCAGTATCGGAAATTTTAGCGTAATCGCAGAGCGCATCAGGAATGCCAATGCGCCCTTCGCTATCGAATGGACATTGTACCGCTTCGCCAAAAATCGCGGTCGCCAGGTCATCCTGCTGGTTGGAGAAAAGATCGAAATGATCAAGCCGGGCCGACAACTCGTCCATGGTGGCAAAATCAAACCCTTCGATACAGGCATGTCCGGTGGCTTTAAACAGCACAACCCCCTGGAATACCTGCCCCACCAAAGCCGCACGAAAAGATGCCGGAACCGAGATTCGACCTTTCTTATCGATTTTATTGGCATAGGTGGACAAAAATAGAGGCATAGGATTTTTACTGGGATTTAACCTTTCTTTAATGGGATATCATGGGAATTCATGGGAGGTCAATCAAATCCCGGCGCAATCCCGCAAAAACCTAGGGAAAACTCTGTGGATAACCATGGGGGAAATTTTTATCATTCAAGCTACTGTTTTTTATTATTTATTCATAATACGGACTTATAATTGTCGTAAGATTGAAGGGTAAAGCGGGGTAGATATGGCAAAAACACCAAATAAGATTGAAGGCGGCGCGTCATGCAATGCCGATGGCACTATTAAGGTAAGTGTAACGGTTGATGACCTGGCCGCATCAAATACGTTAACCCGACCGGGCCTTGAAGATATGGCCAGAACTTTTGGCGAAGCAGCATCCCAGCAGGTCAACAGGAAAGAGCTGACCGAAGCAGGTTACTCGGCCAAAGCCGTTGACCGCATTATGGATGCCACAGGGGCGGCTCTCAAAACCGGGCTTGGCCTTGATTGCAAACCTTAATAAGCCTTCGTGGTTGTTCCTGCCTTCTAAGAAAAAAATGCCAGTCGGTCTGTAAGCCGGATTCTGTACCCCCTCTTATAACAAAGCGGGTGAGAACCATTCATCTGGGATATCTGTTGCCAGATACCTCAAGCAACCTACCCGGGCCGCAACGCGGAAACGCGTCATATGCAGCCCCTATTTGGTCTTGCTTCCGGCGGGGTTTGCCATACCTGTCCGTTACCGGACGAGTGGTGCGCTCTTACCACACCGTTTCACCCTTACCTGTGCTCTTGCGAGCCATCGGCGGTCTGTTCTCTGTTGCACTTTCCGTCAGGTCGCCCTGCCCGGTCGTTAACCGGCACCGTGTTTCCGTGAAGTCCGGACTTTCCTCCCCGCGTCGCCTAAAGGCTATGCAGGGCGGTCCTCCGACCGACTGGCGGTGACACTATGACGTTATTTGCGGCGAAGAGTCAAATTCCCGCCTGAAAAAGTAAGGAACCCAAGGCGTTGTAATCATCCTGCCCCAATGCACCACTATTCATGCGCGATGGCAGGAAATGACGGCGGAATTCTTTTAACAGGACTTCCTTATCGGTCGTATAGGTATATCCGTAACGGGCAAGCCCGGCATAAAAGTCTTCGGGCAGAACAGTTTTATCATCTGTTTTAGGCATCAGGCCAATCCCCGACTCTGCCAGAACCGACCAGGGAAATTTTTCACCCGG
>CAMLMM010000065.1 GCA_946481105.1 uncultured Alphaproteobacteria bacterium | reverse complement strand
GGCAATCCCGATACCATTATCCTTCACATAGAAAACATTTCTTTCTACTGTTTCGTTCCGCGGTTGTGACTCTTTAAAGCCAATTTCGATGATTTTTTCATCGTTATCATTGTATTTAATACCGTTGATTACCAGGTTCTGAAGTATAGATACTACACGAACTCTATCACAGATTGCAAATGGAAGTGGTGAGGGAACAATTACTTTTGCATTTTTTTCTTCAAGATACGACTCGATATTTTTAATAACGTCCTGAACAACCAGATTCATATCGACGTTATTCATGGCCATTTCGCTGCGGCTGAGCCGCGAAAATGACAACAGATCATCAATCAGTTTTTCCATACGCAAAGTGACTTCCAACAAACGATGCAGCCGTTTCTGCCCGTCCTCTTCCAGCTTGGATGCGTAATCTTCCAGCAGGAACCGGGAGTGATTGTGGATAGCGCGAAGCGGTTCTTTCAAATCGTGGGAGGCGATATACGCGAAGTCATCAAGCTCGGCATTGCTTTTAAGAAGGGCTGTATTCGTGTCGAGAATACGTTGTTCCGCGTGCTTGCGTTCGGTTATATCGCGGATAATGCCGCTGTAGAAAACTTCGTCATTCAGGCGAACTTCGGCCACTGACAGATCCATGGGGAAAATATCGCCATTTTTCCTGCGCCCTTCGACTTCACGGCCAATGCCGATGATTTTGGGCTCATGCGTTGTCTGATAGTTTTGAAGATACTGGTCGTGGTGAACGGCATATTTATCCGGCATCAGCATTTTGATGTTTTTTCCGATGACTTCGCTGCTTGCATACCCAAAGGTTCTTTCGCAGGCAGGGTTGAAGGATTTAACAATCCCGGTATGGTCGATGGTAATTAACCCATCAACAGCATTGTTGATAATCGCATTAAGCTGCGCCAGGAGTTTGCTTTCTGAAGCCTTTGAATCCAGGATGCGCTTTTCGGCCTCTTTGCGTTCGGTTATATCGCGGATAATGCCGCTATAGAAAACTTCGCCATCCAAGCGGATTTCAGCTACTGACAGGTCCATGGGGAAAATATCGCCATTTTTTTTGAGGCCTTCGACTTCCCGGCCAATGCCGATGATTTTAGGATCGTGCGTTCTTTGGTAATTCTGCAGGTAGCCGTCATGATGTAGCGCGTATTTATCCGGCATCAGCATTTTGATGTTTTTTCCAATGACTTCGCTGCTTGTATAGCCAAAAATCTTCTCACAAGCAGGGTTAAAGGATTTTACGATACCGGCATGGTCAATGGTAATTAATCCATCGACAGCATTGTTGATGATTGCGCTTAACTGCATCAGGGCTTTGTTTTCGGAACTTTTTGACGTGTTAAGCTGCGAGGCGACTTTGCGAAGATGGCTATTCAGGGCGCTCGCGACGGGCCAGGCCAGAATAGCGGATATAATAATGGCAAATATCGCCAGAATAAGACTTTCATCGCGTGTTGTGTAGGCCGTAGCCAGGAGTTTGTGGCGTTCTTCTATGAGTGCTATTCCAAGGAAGCCATTCGCTTTGGTTATAAGGCTGCTGTAGGGTAATTTGGTATAATAAACATCAAATTCTTTGCCTTTTATTTTATGAGTAAGGGAGGCCGTCGGCATGGGTGAGACTTCTCTAACAGCCCTTACGATGGAGGGTGGGTTATAATCTTCGTCTTCATGAAAATGAATATCGCTCATTTGCGGGCTGGAGACCGATTCCATATAATCCCCAGCTTCATTAATGAGAATAAGGTTATTCGCATAGGCATTGTTACTTATGCTTTCCTGTAACAGCCTGGCAAAGTCACAGTTGATGACAATAAAACCAAAAAGCAAATTATCCTGCGGGTTGAACACAGGAACAACAAAGCGGATTGTTACGGTATGGGTGCCATCAGGTTTGCCGTGCTCCCGATTTAAAGTCACGGCCGACATGTAAGTTTCATCCGGCTTTAGGGATAGTGATTCAACAAAATATGGTTCCGCAGCCTTTTGCTGCAGCTTTTCAGGTGAAACCCTTTCAATGCTGTTTGGCCCACGATTCACGCGTATCAGTTCACGCCCTTTATCAGCAATCCCAATGAAACGGACCTGCGTGTAGGAGGGGCGCAACTGGAGTATCGTGGCATAAAAGAGATTGGCCGAAGTCAAAACGCTTTCGGTTGTTCGTCCCGTTTCAGGATCAATGCCTTTATTCTCAATTGTCCTTATGTAGCTTTCAGTGCTGGGGGAGTGGGCGAGAATGAACGCATCGCTTTTTAATTGATTGAATGTAGCCTTGAAAGCCGGGACGAGGACATTGGTGCGCGCTTCAAGTTTCTGCTTACCACTATTAAGGGCAATCTCGGTTGTACGGTTATAATACAGGCCACCCACAAGGATAGAGGAAAGCATGGCCACAATGCAGGCCATGAAGGTGATCTTCAGGTCGAATTTAGGAAAATCCTCTGGCAACGCACGCGGGGAAAACATATTCATCTATTCCAAAAAAAGCAGGAAAAAACGCAGTCTAGTAAAGCGGTCATTTTGGAAGTCAGGCCTATTCTTATCATGTACATATATATCATGCAACTCTGGGTATGCTGTTTATTTCCTTGGGCCTTGAAGCCATTACCAAATTAAGTCATAAACTTGCATATGAGTTCCGCGATTCTCTCTTCCCAGCAGATGAAAGAAGCTGAAAAAGCTGCCGCCAAAGGAAAAACCCAGTCCTTTACGCTGATGCAGCGTGCCGGAAAGGCGGTCGCCGATGAAATTGGCGCGCGGTATGAAAAACAGGATATTTTGGTTTTATGCGGTCCCGGCAATAATGGCGGGGACGGATTTATCGCCGCCGCCGCCCTGAAAAAGAAAAATTGGCCGGTTACGATAGCATGCGCCGTGGACATTCATGACCTTCAGGGAGATGCATCACGGGCGGCCGAAGGCTGGAACGGGGAAATCATCCCGTTTGATGAACTGGAATTGCCTGAGTCGGGCCTGATTGTCGATGCCGTGTTCGGGACCGGGCTGTCACGCGATGTCGATGGCGTGATTGCGGATTTGCTGGTGGCCCTCCGTGAATGTGAATGTCCGGTTATAGCGATTGATCTGCCATCCGGTGCTGAAGCCGATACAGGCATGTGCCAGTTTATGACGCCGCAGGCGGAATTGACCATTACCTTTGGCTGGAAAAAACCCGCGCATGTGCTGATGCCGGCGCGGTTGGCCTGTGGCGAGATTGTTGTGGCCGATATTGGTATCGGCGAAGATGTGCTGGAACCTCTCGGACCGTTCCTGCTGGAAAATTCCCCTGAAAATGGCTGGGGTGTTGATATTGCCGATAAATCCCTGTCCGCGCATAAATACGATCATGGTCATGTTGTGGTGCTGGGCGGCCGGGTGATGACCGGGGCCGGGTGTCTGGCGTCCGTTGCGGCGCTGCGTGCTGGTGCTGGTCTGGTCAGCGTTGTGTCCTATCCGGATGCGGCGTCGACATATCGCGCGTATTGTCCCAGCCTGATGGTCGAAACCATATCCGAACTGGCCCGGTTCAAAGAACATCTGAAAGATATCCGCCGCAATGTCGTTCTGATGGGGCCGGGGGCCGGACAGGATCATCCGGCGGCGCTCAAAAAAGCTGTGTTTGATGCCGTTCAGTCGGACCCGTTGCGTATCTGCGTGCTTGATGCGGACGCGTTGACGGTCTTTGCCGATGATCACCGGACCTTTATCAAGGCGCTCGGTGGTCATTGCATATTGACCCCGCATGAAGGTGAATTCGCGCGTATATTCCCGGATATCGACCCCACGGCATCCAAACTGGAACGTGCCTATGCCGCCGCACGCAAGAGCGGGGCGGTTATCGTCCTGAAAGGTGCGGATACGGTGATCGCGTCCCCGGATGACCGTATGGTGGTGAATACGACTGGGACCGGCTGGCTCGCGACGGCCGGAACGGGGGATGTTCTGGCGGGCATGATTGCCGGACTGGCCGCACGGCGCATTCTGGACCCGTTTGATGCGGCCTGCGCGGCAGTGTGGCTGCATGGAAAAATCGCTGAAAACTATGGCCCGGGCCTGATTTCGGCGGATATGGCCGATAAATTGCCAGAAGCCCTGAAAAATCTTTTTTCATAATTTGTTGACGGCATTGCTGAACTTATGATATCAAACCAACCAGTTGAAGGTGGTTTTTTGTAGATGTTCCATCAGTAACCACTCAACAAGTTTTTATGAGGATTAAAATGACCTTAATTACCCACCCTACCAAAGCTGCTGATGTTGCTGCATCGCCATATCATGAGACAGAGGAAATGTACTTCCTGTTTAATGTTCATCAAGAGGCAGATGGCACTACGCATCTAAGTGTCGATAATGAGTCGCCAATTGCTGTCACCAAAGTAGCATTGCGTGATGAGATTTACGCAGCAACTGGTGTCATGCTGCCAACCCGCGAAGAGTTTCGCGGCAAGAAGATTACTGCGGAAACACGCGCTAGTTTCCCAAATGTCGATTTCGACAATCTGTACACGATGGCAACTGGCCCAATTCCACTTGTATACACAGCAGGTGAAGCTGAGCCACGCATTTTGCTATTGCAGAATGAAATGACGAAACCAGTTAATCCTGGCCGCTGGAATTTCCCATCCCGTCTGGTAAGCGCGACCGAGCCGCATATCACCCTTCAACAATGTTTGCTGACCGAAGTTGGGTTGATTGACGACCTGGCCTCACCGACCCGTGTGCGCTCATTGCCACTTTTGACATCTGCATTTCCTGCTATTGCGGAAGAGAAACTGGCTGCTATGACTCGGGATGTGGTAGCACAGGAAGGCAATGTCAACCGGGAGCTAGCCAAACGCGGTTTGCCAGAGGCTGCTTTAGCTCATCATAATTTTACCCCTGAATTTGTAGGACGTACCGATGTGACTGTGCCAGTTGTGGCTAAAATTCTGGGTAATGTATTCAATACTCAGGCGCATGTTGTGTTGGACATGAAATTGAATTCCGCCAACGTCCATTTCCCGGTAGTTCTGGCTCGTGATTTCAACGGCACGGCCATTGATCCGGATCGCCATGGCAAAAATGCGGCTCTTGTTACATTCGATGAAGCCCGGACCATGGACTTAATTCCGGCTCCCCGCGATTTCGTTGATCGTCATTTTACGGCAGTCTAATAGAGTTTAAGTGATTTTCTAGGAAGGGCGGCCTGATTGGCCGTCCTTTTTTGCAGATTCAGGGTGAATTTCCCGTTTTCCTCTTGGCGTAGCCGTTAATCTGCGTTAGAACGTCACACCTTGGGATGATTGCGGGTGTGGCGAAATGGTAGACGCACCAGACTTAGGATCTGGCGCCGCAAGGCGTGGGGGTTCAAATCCCTTCACCCGCACCACTCTGAGCTCTTCGGGCTTCGGGTGGTTTACACCAATATATTATTAAATTTGAAAGTGAAGAATACGATGAAAGTATCTGTTTTAAAAGAAGAAGGTTTGACCCGCCAGATCGAGGTAACTGTCCCGGCTGCGACGATTCAGAAATCAGTCGAGCGTGAATTGCTGGCCTATGGCAAAAAAGCGAAAATCGCAGGTTTCCGCCCAGGCAAAATCCCGATGCCAATCCTGAAAAAGAACTATGGTCAGATGATCTTGGGCAATGTTCTTGATAAAACAGTTCAAGAAACAGCTGCTAACGCTATGAAAGAAAAAGAAATTCGTCCAGCCCTGCAGCCGAAAATCGAGCTGAAAGACGGCGAGTCGTTCGATGAATCCAAAGACCTGACCTACACGATGACCGTTGAAGTTCTGCCGACCTTCAGCGTGATGGACCTGAGCAAAATCAGCGTGGAAAAGCCGGTTGCCAAGGTCGAAGACAAAGTCATCAACGAAACTCTTGAACGCATTGCCAAAAGCAACCGCGGTTTTGAAACGGTGACTGAAGCACGTGCCGCCAAGCTGGGCGATATCTGCGTCATGGATTTCCATGGCAAAACCAAGGACGGGCTGGAACTGCCAGGCATGACCGGTCACGATATGACGGTTGAGCTGGGCAGCGGTCAGCTGATTCCCGGCTTTGAAGACCAGCTGGTCGGCCATAAAGTCGGTGAGCATGTCCATGTTGAGGTGACATTCCCGGCTGATTACGGCATGAAAGAACTGGGCGGCAAAGACGCAATTTTCCATGTGGATATGAAGGAACTGCGTGAGCCAAAAGAAGCCAAGATTGACGATGAACTGGCCAAAAAGCTGAATTTTGAAAACCTGGATACGCTGAAAGATGCGGTCGTCAAGGAAATCGGCAGTGATTACGACCAGTTGTCCCGTATGCGCCTGAAACGCGCTCTGCTGGATGTTCTGGACGAAAATCACAGCTTTGACCTGCCAAAAGGCATGGTTGACATGGAATATGACGCCATTGTCCGCCAGATGGAGCAGGAAAAGAAACAAGCCGGTGGTGACATCACCCAGGCTGACAAGGATGAATTGCGACCAATCGCCGAGCGCCGTGTGCGTCTGGGGCTGGTTCTGGCGGAAATTGGCCGGGTGAATAATGTTCAGGTTAAGCAGGAAGAGCTGTATAAGGCAATCTATGCCGAAGCCCGCAAATTCCCGGGGCAGGAACAGCAGGTTCTGGAATTTTATTCCAAGAATCCGCAGGTTATCGAGTCCTTCCGTGCGCCGATTTACGAAGACAAGGTGGTCGATTTCATCCTGACCAGGGCCGCCGTGACCGAGAAATCGGTGAGCGTGGACGACCTAACGGCGGAAGAAGATGAAGACGCTGCGCCGAAGAAAAAGGCCGCCAAGAAGAAATAGGTCCTGGAAGAGGGCGTATATTATTGAACTTAAATGTAAAAAGCCTCCTTCGGGAGGCTTTTGTTTTACAAAATGTTAATATGAGGGGCGTAGACTGGTAGAAGGTCGAATTTTGTCCGGTTTTTACCGGCGTTGAGTAATGGGGTCCAAGTGTCGATAGCACGTAGAATATTTGGTCGATTCTGTTATGATTCCTCCATGGTGTCGGATCCCTCCCATTTGCGTTCCCGTAAATCAAATCAGGCTGGCTTTTCCCTGATCGAAGTAGCGATTGGGCTGATGGTGATTGGGATTTTAATGGGCGGGATGATTGCCGCTTATAATGTCTATGTAATCCAGCGTCAGGAGAATGACACTAAAAACCGCATTCTTGTCGTTCAGGCAGCGTTGCAAAAATATGTGACACGATATGGCGAATATCCTCTCCCGGCAGATAGGAGTATTTTAATTGGTACGGCTGGTTTTGGTAAACAGGTAGCGGCAGCGCCTACAGCAGTATGTACGGTCAACCAGAATACAACCTGCGTGACGCCAACCGGGGATGTCTACATAGGAGATGTCCCTTTTGCCACGCTAGGCATCCATTACCAAAATATTCTGGATTCGTATGGGGGCAAACTGTCTTATGCTGTTTCAAAAGAGCTTACTTCGCAGGCAGTGGGAACTTTTTCTGACACGGCGGGAGCGATTGATGTCCTGGCGGAGGATGGCACAACAATTTACCCGGTGGGATTATCCAAGGCCCATTATTTTGTGTATAGCGCCGGTCGTGACGGGCAAGGGAGCTACGGTACAAGCGGCGCACTCCGCGTGGCGTGCGGTGCTGCAGTGAATGGGACCGATACAGAAAATTGTGACGGAGACAATGTATTCCGCAGTAATTATGATGATAGTTCAGGCACGGATACACAAGGCAAGTTTGTCAGATATTTTGTGAATGGAACCAGTCAGTTTGATGATTACAGCGGGTATCAGAATACGCTGGCACTTGGTTATTGGACATTGGTTCCTAATTTGGGTGAATTGATTAATACCAATTCAGGAAAAAATGTATTGATAGGAGGGTTAACGAGTACATGTAATGCCCCGCCGGATGTAACATGTATTGACCCTCCACGAACGCGTATTGAGGTTAAGGGGTCGGTGCGCGCGCAGGAGGAGTTTAGAACAAAGCGTTTATGTGACCCTAATGTGGCTTCAGGCTGCACAGATCCAGGAGCTGTCTATGGCACTGTTTCCCCTGGCCAAATTGCAGGTATGCCTGCAGCTACAGGGGCAGCTTTTACAGATGCTTCAGCAACTGGCACGACAACTTATACAAGCGGGGGTATTTTGTGTGGTGATGACAAGCCTCTTTGGGCATTTTATAAGACCGCAGGAGGAGGGCAGCAGCTGGATGAATTATGCCTTAATACTGTAAAGATATCAAACACCACTTCATTTTATAATTACTCCTGTCCAGCAGGGGAATACGCAACTGGGATTAGTGCAGCAGGAACCATTTTATGCGGACCATAAATGAAACTGATATTATAAATTATAAAGGCGGGTTCACTTTGATGGAGCTGGCCATTGTCATGATTATTTTTGGTCTGCTTACATTTCCTCTTTTGCAGGCATATACAAGATACCAGGAAAAGAAGAGGCACGATGACACGCGTGAGCGGATAGAAGATGCTGTTGCGCAAGTAAAGATATACCGAATAAGCGCCTTTTCATCCCCATGTCCTGCTAATGCGGCCCTATCCATTAATGACGCGAATTATGGTCTTCAAGATTGCGGTGCTGCAATCCAGGCTTTGCCAATTGGTTCATGTACGCCGGATGGTGGAATTTGCAAAGTAGCCGGAGCAAGAGATACAAGTGAAGATGCAGATGCAATTGCGGGTAATGGTAATGAAGTTGTGTTAATTGGGGCTTATCCATTTCGTACAATAGCGCAGGTTAATCAAAATAAGACGGGAATTGAAGGTGGGCTTGATGGCTGGGGGCATAAGCTCACTTATGCAGTGTCCGCCAGAACAACTTCTCTTTTTCCTAGTATTGTGCGCAATTCAATTGCTGTGGGTAATGATTTTAAATATGGGGTTATTCAGGCCTTGGACGAGTTCGGTAATAATACGGCAGGAACCGACAGGGACGCTCAGTTCGTAGTTCTTTCTCACGGTTCGTCCGCAAGGGGTGCGCGTAGTGCTCAAGGGGTATTGGTTCAGCCATGTAGCACAACTGATCGTGATAGAGAGAACTGCGATAATGATGCCCAATTTATGCGGGCTATAGGGTACTACGAAGCGGCTGGTGCAAATTTTTATGATGACTATGCCTATTTTTATAAAAGCCAGACGGGGGATTTGTGGGCTTATGTTACCAGTCCCCATGCGGACACAGGATCAACTGGCCATATATATAATTTGAATGAGTTGAATGTCGGGGTTAATACTGCTTCTACAGCTCCAGTAACAAAGCTAGATGTGGATGGCACTGTCCGTGCAGTAACGACGCTTACAAAAGAAATATGTGACGCCAATAATACGAATTGCGTTCCTACTGACTTCTTTTTGAAGCAATGGGATGGAACGGTCACTAAAGGCTTCAATGTAGTCACTACGAATGGTGCAGGGACTGTAACAAAAACATGGAGAAATACCTGCCCATCTGGCCAATTGGCGACGGCGCTTGCAAATGGACAGATACAGTGTGTCCCGAGCGTAACAGTTCCGCCCCCGTCCGCTGCGGTGAATTGCCTTGGTGGATTTTACATTACCAAAATTTTAACGAATGGCTGCATTGTATGTAATGATGGGGGGGCACCTATATGTCCACCATAATGGCAATAGTATATGAGGGAGTTTATAATGTGCAGGAATAACTTAAGCGCAGCAGGTGCAAGTGGTGGTTATAACCTGATCATGACCTCGATTGCCCTTATCGTAATAGGGCTAATTGGCGTGGGTTTATTGCAGATTTACTCACAGTATACGCAACATGAAAATATTGTTACAAATCAGTCACGTGTATCGGACATCGTTACCTTAGTGCAAAACTACAAGGAGACTAATGGTCGTTTTCCATGTCCATCATCACTGAATGCTCCGCGCAGCTCTGCAGCGTATGGAGCCGAAGACTGCACGACGGCGATAGCGCCGGGGTCGTGTTCAGGCGGTATATGTGTAGTAAACGGGCGTAGTATTTCAGGAGTCCCATCTCCAGTCCGTATTGGTGCTGTTCCTTTCCGTTTATTGCAGCTTGATGAAAAACAGACTTATGACGCCTATGGGTCGCGTATTATGTATGCCATGACCGAAAGTCAGGGGGTTCTGGCAACTTTTACTGAATTAGGTGGCGCGATTGATATTAAAGATGAAAGTGGCCAGTCGATTATTGAGCCAGCAGGATCGGCATCCTATGCTGTAATAAGTCCTGGACCGGATAAATATGGTGCTTTCAGCATGGAAGGTGCACAGGTTTCACCTTGCATTCCCGGGGCATCTAGCCAAGCTGCCAACTGTCTGGATTTTGTTACGCCCCAGCCTTCACCCATCGCTTTCGTTTCAAGTCTAGCTTACCTGACAGGTGGTTCAACCCAATTTGACGATACGATAGAATACTTTGCCAGCAATACCGAGGCCAGATGGCGCAGAACAGATGTCGATCCTGACAGCATTCAGACCATTGCGGTTTCAAATGTTGGGATAGGGGTGACAGACCCAGAGGTTGATCTGGATATCAGTCAGAATGTTGCCACTCCTGTTATGATGGGAACTATTTATAAAGATACCGATTTGGATGGCGATGAAGATGATCCAGTGTCCGTACCGGTAGTAGGCAATACGTGGGATGGTGCACTAAGGGTAACGGGAACAATAGAATCCAACCTGATATGCAATGATGGCGGGACGGAGTGCTTTAATCCGGCGGATTTGGCGGGAACAAGCTCTAATATGAATTGTAACAGTGCCACAACTAATAGATATATGATTGGCGTTCAGGGCTTGGACACAGATGGAGGAAACCCTGGGACGGAGAGTGCTTCTGCAATTTGCGCAGCGATTAACGCGGGTTGTACCCCCCCTAAGGTTCTGGTGGGCTATAGTGCTGGAGTGCCGCAGTGTGTAACGCCTGGAGCGAATTGTCCTTTGGATGAAGTGCAAATTTGTAATGGACCCTCATTTGTTATCAGAAGCAGTAACGAGACAATTACCCAGCCAGTTGAGACAGATTGTATTAATGCATCGGGCGGAGCAGGAGCCTGTACTCACCCTGGGACAGGAACGGATGGTGTGACATACACTATCTGGGATCCTCTTTCCTATGCATCAAACCGTGCGCGCGCCAACTTCAAATGCGAAGGCGGAATCTGGAAAAAAACAGGATCATATGGGGGTATGTGTAGTTGTTCACCATCTGCTCCGCCAAGCTCGACATGCACGACATCTCCCATCTCCCCCGCATGTTCGGGGACAGCAGCATGCGTTGGCGCGGGAACTGGAAGTGCAACGGTGAGTTATACCTATAGCGCAGCAAGCTGTGCGTGGATCGGTTCTACGAGCTATGCTTCCTGTACATGCCCTGCTGTTGCTCCTTCACCGGTGCCGACCGATATGACGTGTCCAGCAGGCTTGAATACGGCAGCATGGAATTGGAATAGTTCCGCAAGTGTGTGCGCATGGCAGAAGTCATGTTCCTGCGTTGCTCCTGTACCGGCTACGAAAACTGATACGGTGGCAGTCGCGTGTAACGTTCCAGCTCCAGCGGGACCGGGTATGGCAGGTTATAGCGGGAATGCATATAAGAAACTTGCTTTTGATGCGACTGCGGGCCAATGTAAATGGAAACAGGTAGGTTGGGATACGAGTGGATGTACTTGTAACACATCTGCGCCGCCATTCTCGGAGCCTACTACATCAACCTGCAATCTGGCATGTCAGAATGAGACAGTCAAAGCGCTTAACTGGTATAAATATACGGATGTAGCTGGGGTCTGCACAAAAACATTTGATCATACTACGCCTTCAAGCTGCTCTAACAAGGTATTCACATGGCAAATCGACGCATCATCTCCACCCATAAAGGATCAGAATAGCGGGCCTTCTATTGATGTTGGTCAG
>CAMLMM010000064.1 GCA_946481105.1 uncultured Alphaproteobacteria bacterium | reverse complement strand
ACATAGACATCATCGCCATCGGCGACTACCTCAACATCCACTTCACTCGCGCCACCGAGATAACGGTCGAGCAGGACAGGGGAGTCACCGGATACTTTGACGGCGGTGGAGATATAACGTTGCAGTTCGTCCATCGTCTGGACAATTTCCATGCCCTGACCGCCCAGCACGTAAGATGGGCGGATAACGATAGGGAAGCCGAGTTCTTCGGCTTTCTCAATCGCTTCCTTCACCGATTTGGCGAGAGCATTGTCCGGCTGGCGCAGTTTGAGCTGTTTCAGCAGTTTCTGGAACCGTTCGCGGTCTTCGGCGATGTCGATGGAATCCGGGTCGGTGCCAAGAATCTTGATACCAGCGGCCATCAGTTTTTTCGTGAGCATCAGCGGGGTCTGGCCGCCAAGCTGAACAATCGCGCCCATGACTTCGCCGTTTTTGTTTTCGGCCTGAATGAGCTCGATCACGTCTTCGGCGGTCAGCGGTTCAAAATACAAACGGTCGGATGTATCGTAATCGGTCGATACTGTTTCCGGGTTGCAGTTGACCATGATGGTTTCGTACCCGGCTTCTTTCAGCGCATAGGCGGCATGGACGCAGCAATAGTCGAATTCAATCCCCTGGCCGATGCGGTTCGGGCCGCCGCCAAGAATGATGACTTTTTTGCGGTCGGTCGGTTCCATTTCGCAGGATGGCGCGTTCAGCCCGTCGCCTTCGTATGTCGAATACATATACGGCGTGTCGGACGGGATTTCGGCGGCGCAGCTGTCGACACGTTTATAGACCGGGCGTACATTGTGTTTGTGGCGGGCGCGGGTGACGGCATCTTCCTTCACGCCAACCAATTTAGCAAGGCGTGCGTCC
The DNA here is from genome assembly GCA_946481105.1 of uncultured Alphaproteobacteria bacterium. The sequence goes on along the minus strand of CAMLMM010000064.1, from coordinate 11,187 downwards.
GAAAATCCCATGGATTTCAGTTTCATCCAGCCTTCGCCGGTAGTTGGCAACCCACCTTTTTTAACGGTATTTTCGGTTTGGACGATGCGTTCGATACGGCCCAGAAACCACGGGTCATATTTGGTGATATCGTGAATATCGGCGAGGCTCATGCCATAACGGAATGCCTGCGCGATATACAGGATACGCTGCGGCGTCGGTTTCGACAGAGCGGCGCGTATCTGGTCAGGTTCCGGTGTGTCGCCATTGCCAATCGGCTGGTCATCAAACCCGGTCAGACCTTTTTCCAGTGAGCGCAGCGCCTTTTGCATCGATTCTTCAAAGTTACGACCCATCGCCATCGCTTCGCCGACCGATTTCATGGCCGTGGACAGATTGTTATCAGTACCGCGGAATTTTTCAAACGCGAAACGCGGGATTTTGGTCACGACGTAATCGATGGTTGGCTCGAACGAGGCGGGAGTCTTCCCGCCTGTAATGTCATTACCGAGTTCATCGAGCGTATAACCGACCGCGAGCTTGGCGGCGACCTTGGCAATCGGGAATCCGGTGGCTTTGGACGCGAGCGCCGAAGAACGGCTGACGCGCGGGTTCATTTCAATCACGACCATGCGGCCATCCGCCGGGTTCACGCCGAACTGGACGTTTGAGCCGCCCGTTTCAACGCCGATGGCGCGGAGCACCGCCAGCGAGGCATTACGCATGATCTGGTATTCTTTGTCGGTCAGGGTCAGCGCCGGGGCCACGGTAATCGAGTCGCCCGTGTGCACGCCCATCGGGTCGATGTTTTCAATCGAGCAGACGATAATGCAGTTATCCTTTTTATCGCGGACAACTTCCATTTCATATTCTTTCCAGCCCAGCACCGATTCCTCGACCAGCACTTCATGGATAGGGGACGCATCCAGCCCTTCGCGGACGATGCGTTCATATTCATCGCGGTTATAGGCAATGCCGCCACCGGTGCCGCCGAGTGTAAAGGATGGGCGGATAATAGCCGGGAGGCCGATTTTCGGCAGGGCGTCCATGGCTTCGCCAAGTGTCTTTACCACTTCGCTTTTCGGACTCTCGAGGCCGATCGTATCCATGATGTCACGAAATTTCTGGCGGTCTTCGGCTTTTTCAATTGCGTCTTCGTTCGCACCAATCAATTCAATGCCGAGGCGTTCCAGTGTCCCGTTTTTGGATAAAGCCAAAGCGGTGTTCAATGCCGTTTGTCCGCCCATGGTGGGGAGCAGGGCATCCGGGCGTTCTTTCTCAAGGATTTTGGCGACGATGTCCGGGGTAATCGGCTCAACATAGGTCGCATCGGCGAGGCCCGGGTCGGTCATGATCGTGGCGGGGTTTGAATTCACCAGAATGACGCGGTAGCCCTCTTCTTTCAGGGCTTTGCAGGCCTGGGTACCGGAATAATCAAACTCACACGCCTGTCCAATAATAATAGGACCGGCACCAATAATAAGGATGGATTTGATATCAGTGCGTTTAGGCATGTATACGACCTTTGCGGCTTAGGATTACGTTGGCACTGAAGCCATTCAAATATCGCCTTAAAGGTCGGGATGCAAGCGTTTTTCGCCAGTAATATACAGTTTATGCCAGTATCGTATCCCCATGGTCGGCCATGGCCAGCGGGCTGAGATCCAGGTGCACCCATTGCTCGGGTTTGGACTGGAAGGACAGGTCTCCAATCAGGCGGGATTTCTCCATCGCCCCGGCATAGAGCTTCTTCATCTGGCTTTGCATCGGGACGCTGAGCGGCGATTTGGTACGCAGGATGATATCGAGCCGTTCAGCCCCGCCATCAGGCTGCATGAAGCCGTCGACTTGCACGCCGCCCATCCGAGTCAGGTTCAGGTCAAACAGGAAGCGCAGGCGGCGGGCCTTGCGGTCGCGTTCATCCTTGTCGGCATCGTCGTCTGGCATGTGCTTGTAAAAGACAGGTGTTTTCACGATATGCTGCTGAAAGGCAAAAGGCAGCGTCATCATCCGCCAGTCCTGTCCCAGTGGCACAGCCTCGCTGCGGCCCGCCAGGGTAAGGTCGGTCAGCAGGCTTTTGAGCATATCGCCGCCACGCGGAGCCTGTTTTATCAGCCCGCTGGCCTGTGCGCCCATCCAGCTTTCGACATCGCCGGAACGTATAAGGCTGAGGAACAGGAGGCTGAGCGGTCCCATATTCTGGGGGTGCGCGGGGCTGGGCAGCATCTGGGTTAAGGATTGCGCCTGTGCCGGAGCCGTATGATTCAGGGTGGTCAGGATATCGGTCAGGCTGTCCCAGTCCTGCATCATAAAGCTATTGGGTAGGGGCAGAATGGCATCCGGCAGGGCGGCTGGTTCAAGTGTCACCAGCATCGGGCTGCCGACAGGGATGTTGGTCGGGGCAAAGGACATGGTGAAGAGCGGCGGCGGCACGGAGATGCCGGGCGTGAGCTGGCCGCTCTGCGGTATCAGGCTGAGTACGGGCTGGTTTTGGGGAGTAACCCCGAGGAACTGGCCCAAAACGACCGGTTTTGCCGTGCTGGACGCTGCGTCGCCCGTCAATTGGGGAGATAAGGTTAGTGTCGTGGGCAGGCTGGCGGTTGGAACGGTGGTTCCCGGACTGGATAATGGGGCCGCCAAGGAGGTGGCCGGGGAGGATGCTGGTGTGGTGACGGCAGGGATATTCAGGAACCCGACAATCTGGGCGTCCAGTGGCTTGGCCAGATTGGGCAAGGGCGTTAGGGTGCCGGGTGATGTGGCTCCTGGTGGCAATGATGCTGCAGGTGAATTGTGTAAATTGTTAATATTATCAACTGTTTGTTGAATTATATTAATGTTATTTGTTAACTGCGATGAAGGTATTGCGGCGGGGCCGGGTGGCGGTGCTGGTGAGCCAGGTGCGGCGGCTGATGGTGGCTGTGTACCTTCCAGCTTGCCCAGAAGGTCCAGTAGATTGCCGCGCAGGGCAACCTGGCTGGCCGGGAGATTCTGGAGCAGGTTCAGCAAGGTGGTCACGAGCTGCGCCTGACCGGATGCGGAAGTCAGGTTTTGCAAGGTTTCGGGTGGCAACAACGCCGCCAGCGCATTTAGATTGGCAGGAGTCAGGCGTATCAATTGATCGGGAAGTATCGGTCCTGCCCCCACAGGTGTGGTGGTTGTGAGGGTGTCAGGACGACCAGATGTAATGACCGTTCCCATGGTTTCCGGATCTAAATTTGCATTTCTATCCAATTGGTTAGTCGGTGATGTTGAATTTATGGTTTCGGCCATGCTAGGGGGGCGCGCGGGCGGTGGCGGGGGCGAGGTATCTGCCCGTATCATCACCTGTTGCGGGTTACGCCCGGCGGGAATGTCGATTTCGATGCGTGCGCCTACCGGCAGCGTACCTCGATCGCGAAGGGCGATATTCACCAGGCCCTTGTCAGTCTGGACGGATACAGAGCCGTCGGCGTTCTGGCCTGTGACGGCACCGGACAGGCGAATCCCGCTGTCATTGTTACGCACGCCATCCGGCGCGGAGACCATGCGCACGGCAATCCGGTCGGCCGAACTAATTCCCTGTAGTCGGGCAAGGGTAACAGGCGCGGCGGGGGGTGTACCGGATGACGTCATGATGCCCGGAAGGATATCACCTGACTCGGGTCTTTAATAGTTCGTTTGGTGGTTTTTGAAAATTTTCCATTATGTCACCCCCATCCTGGCCTTCCCCCGTTAAGGGGGAAGGGGTAACGGGTAAAGTCCTCCCCATTTTACGGGGGAGGATTTAGGTGTGGGTAGAAAGCGAGTTCAGAGTGCAAGCTTAATTAGTTCGTTTGCTCAATATGGCATCCTCAGGAATGTCGTCATTGCGAGGAGCGAGGCGACGAAGCAATCCAGGGAGGGCTGGTAAAGGAAGCATGGATTGCCGCGTCGGAACGCTGTTCCTCCTCGCAATGACGGAGGAGGCTTAATTAGTTTGTTTGTTCGGATTTTGTCATCCCCCGCCTACGCGGGGGTGATGGGATGAGTTAATAGTTCGTTTGACGATTTTAAGGAAATTTTAAGGGTTGGCGTGTAAAAACGCAAAAGGCCGCTCGCGCGGCCTTTGAAAAAGACTTAGAAAATCAAAACTGCTTATCTAGGCTGAAAATCGCGTCTAGGAGCAGCAGTATTAGGGATGTTAATAAAGGCCGGGACAGTAGGCTGTGCCAGATAAGCCTGAGTATAAGCGGCGCTTTGTTGAGATCTGCTAAGTTTCATAACACACTCCTAGGTTCTATTTAGTTTTTCTTTTAGTCTTTCGGCCATTTCTTCTGCGGATCTGCCCGATACATACTCTTTATACTCATCATACTGACCCAGTTTTTTTAAAAGGTCAAGAAATTTAGCCGCTTTACCCACAGCTTCAAATTCTGAGACTATTTTATACGTTTCCATATTAATGTCAAGAAAAAACTTCAGCAGGTCGTTTGGGGCGGATTCGGGGTTTTCTATGGGTTTTGGGACAGGAATACCGATATCGGCATGTTCGACTTCCCGCAGGGCGATGGCAAAACCCAAGGTCATTTCCTCAACATCCACAGATTTGGTATTGGCCGGGCAGAACATATGGATGGAGCGATTTGCGGCGTCGACCTTCCAGTCGATTTTCCGGCCCGTCATAATATCAATATTTATAGCCTTATTTTTCGCCATATCCAGCAGACGCTGGCCTTCAGGGATAGTATTCAGCATGTGGGCGCATTCATCGATAATGGCGTCCGCTTGAGGATGCGCGTAGGAGCTATTCAGTCCCATGGCGTCAAAAGTTTTGGATACGTCGTTCATTACCTACACCCTTAATCTTTTCTTTTAAAAGGTCAGCATCCGCTTAGGGGATGTCATGACCTGACCGTCCAGCGTCACAACGATAATAGCTTCCATCGGCGCATCATCGTAAAGCAGCGGCGCAATCACCCGGAATGAGCCGTTTTCCGTGACGCGCCCAATTTCCAGCTGGGCCGGGCGCACATCAAAATCCTCGCGGCGTTCCTCGTCATACATATCAATCTGCGAAGCCTCGCCGGGTTCCTTCAGAATCAGCATTTCACCTTCCGGCTGGCGGACATAGCAGTAATAAAAATTGATATAGGGGACGATAGTCTCTTCATTAATAACTAGTTCGCCCATATCCGCCAGATGGCGCATGGCCGAATTGGAACCGTCCATATAAAGGAAGGTTTCGCCATTGCTCAGGAAATCCATCGAAAAGGTCGGCAGGGACGAGAAATTGGTCAGGCGATAAAGAAGAAAAGTCTTAAAGAACGGCAGGCGGGAGCATTTGGCTTCGCTGGTCACGGGGGTAAACAGCATCGCTTCCGGCGCGGTTTTCACGCGCCCGATCATATCGAGAGTCTTATCACGGTCGAGTCGATGCCAAATCATTACCACCAGAATATAGCAGGAAATGCCAAAACGGAAATAGTTAATAAATTTAGGTACATAACCAAATTTGCGAAATATCCAATTTTTCTTTAAGACTTGGCTATGACAACATTACATCACAAATATTCCCTGTTGCAGACCATGGCCATTGGCGATGCCTGCGGTATGAATTACGAGTTCGTAGACCATGATCCCGTTATGTCACGGGATGAGTTGAAGTATGGACCCAACCCGAAATTTACGGCGTATGAGCCCGGTTATTATACTGATGATACCCAGATGACCGTGGCGAACGCGAAGGTGATTTTGGCGGCATCCGACCTGAATGCATTAATGCCTGAGACATTCGTGGAATCGTGGTTGCAGGCATTCAAGGCCAACCCGCGCCTCGGGTATTCGAAATATATGTGGCAGGTCATGTCAGAGTCGCAGACGGCGGCTGAATTCATGGGGCGTATTAACCCATCATCCGGCATTACATCCGGTTCGACTATGCGGGCATCGGTGTTTGGTTTGATTGATGATATCGATACGGTAAAGCGTCTAACCATCATGCAGGGTATCGTTACCCATGCGACGCCGGTTGCGCAGCAGGCATCGCTGGCGGTCGCATTGTCCGCCCATTTCCTGCATCATGGCGGGACACGTGAAGGGCTGGCGGATTATCTGGATTCGCAGCTTGAGGCTGGATGGCGTGATATGGCTGACATGGCCAATGTAAATCAAGCCATGACGATTACACGCCAAGCCTTGCGCGCCCTGAGTGAAGCTTCGTCGATGTCGGATGTTCTGATACGCGCCATATCCAATGACCGCATGTCGGATACCGATACAGTCTGTGCAATTGCCATGGCATTGGCGTCACGATGCGGGGAAATACCGGATGATTTGCCGCTGAGCCTGAAATTTGGCCTGAAACAGCAGGAAAGCATGCGTGAGGTGGACAGATTGCTGGAAGCGAAGTTTCCGCCACGGAATATATATGGCGCCGTAAGGGAGTTATCACGCGATGCAGGCAAGCGCATCCTCGATCAGGTCACGGGCACTAGTGGCGTCATGGGCGTCACCGCCGAGTTTTTGCCGCCAGGCCTTCGCCCCTTTTAAGCCGTTAAATAGACCCAGCATGTGACGGGTGGTCGAATGAATGGTCATGCCCGCTTCGGACTGCTGTTGTTCGATATAGGGAATCATAGCGCGGGCGATGGCGTGACGGTCGGGCAACGCCGCGCCATGCAGATGGTTTTCCCATTCGGCGAGGGCATAAGGGTTCTGATAAGCCTCACGACCAATCATCACGCCATCCACATCTTTCAATGCGTCATTAATCTGGTCCTGTGTCGCGATACCGCCATTGATATGGATGGTTAAATGCGGGTAGGCACGTTTTATCTGCGCCACGATATCATAGCGGAGCGGGGGGATTTGCCGATTTTCCTTGGGGGAGAGTCCTTTCAGCCATGCCTTGCGTGCATGGATAATGAATTTAGTGCATCCAGCCTTTGATACCGTCGAGATAAACGTATCGAGAAAATTATAATCGTCTGAATCATCAATCCCGATACGGCATTTCACCGTGACGGGGATCTGGACGGCCTGTTTCATCGCGGCGACGCCATCGGCCACGGTTTGCGGTTCCGCCATCAGGCAGGCACCGAAACGGCCTTTCTGGACACGGTCGCTGGGGCAGCCGCAGTTAAGATTGATTTCATCATATCCGTAATCGGCACCGATTTTAGCGGCTTCGGATAAATCAGCCGGGTCGGAGCCGCCCAACTGCAAAACCACGGGATGTTCTTCACCAGAGAAGTCTAATAAACGCTTTCGGTCGCCATTCAAAATGGCCCCGGTGGATATCATTTCGGTATAGAGTACGGCGCTGGGGGACAACAAGCGGTGAAAATACCGGCAATGGCGGTCCGTCCAGTCGATCATGGGCGCCACAGATATAGGGCTTGAAATTTTATCCGGTTTTCTCATAATGGCACGTCTTTACGCGAAAACCCCTGACGCCGTCCAGTTTTATCCGTATGTTCCGCAGATTTGCTCAAGTTATCCTGATTTTGACCTTTATTCTGCCATTGTCAGCACAGGCAGATGATATGGGGTCGGCTACGGGCATGCCATTGCCACGCTTTGCGTCCCTGAAATCTGACAACGTCTATATGCGCACTGGGCCGTCGATGGATTATCCGATACGCTGGGTTTACAAGCGCGATGGCCTGCCGGTTGAGATAGAGCAGGAATTTGACGCCTGGCGCAAAATCAAGACCCCGGATGGGGAAACCGGCTGGGTGCATAAGATACTTCTGTCTGGTGTACGGTCGGCACAGGTAAATGAAAAAGACGGCGCGATTATTTACAGCAATGATGATATGACAAAACCATTAGCCAAATTTGAAAAAGGCGTCATTGTGTATGTCTCGGAATGCGTCAAGCTGGCATGTCATGTGACATTTTCGCCATACGACGGATGGATCGAGAAAAAATCGCTCTGGGGTGTTTACGGGTCTGAGATTTTTAATTAACCTATACGAATCAGGGGGTTGTTCTGATCCCCGGACAAAGAATCAAGAAACTACCCACAGACTTATCCACCCACTTATCCCGCCTTTATTCACTTCCTTATAACCGCCTTATCCACGACTCTATCCACAAAGTCCAATTGACGGAATCCGACTCATGCTCAGTGTTGAAAAGACCGAAGTTGCCCATTTGCTCCATTCCAGCCTGATAAAAATGGCCGATGTCGAGGGGAAGGGCACGGATGTGCGCCTGATGCTGCAGGTCATGGCCGGGGTGATGACCGAAACAGCGTTCTTTTTTGAAGAACCGGACGACACGCTGCAAACCTGTTTTACCAAAATTTCCGCGGCGCTGGGGTGCGATGCTTATGAAGGTGAAATGCCGCACTGGCTCGATCTCGACCCGGTCCAGATCGACAGTTACACCGAACGCGGCCGCGAGCTGGCCCGCATGGCGATGGAAGACTGGGCCGATTGCGAATTCGGTTTTGTCGAGATGCTGGTGATGATTTGCCATCACATCATGTTCAGCTGGGAAGAAGAAGGCATTCCGCGTTCGGAGACATTCCGTCTGCTGATGGAATACGCCACGCGCTGCATGTGCTTTGAAGTGGCGGCGCAGGAACTCTGCGATGTTCTCATCGAAAAGAAAATGGGCCGTGATGGCTGGACGCTGGGTGATTGTCTTGGTGGTCTGTCCGGTGCCGCAGGTTGGCGCCTGGCGAAATTGAATCTGCTGCAGAAGAAATTGCCGAAAGATGACGCTTCGGTGCCGAGCGCCTTTGATATTGATTACCTCGTGTCCACCATGACCACCGAAGCGGTGCGCATGGGCGTGCCCGCCGGAAGTGACTGGCGCTTTGGTCTCGCAGCCAATGACTGCCCGCTGAATCCGCCGATTGAATTGCTGAATGGCGTCGAACCGTATGCGCAGTTATTTTTCTCAGCTGTGCCGATGGGCGATATGCGTGACCAGGCTGTTGCCTGCGCCAAGGCAGCCGGAAGAATGCTCGCTGTGTTGTCGACAGGTGAAGAGCCTGAGATTGCCCCTGTCATTGCCAAGCCGCTGGCCATGATGGCCATCACTGAAACGTATAATGCGTTCTGGTCTGGTTATTAGACTGGTGCGGGGTGGCAACATATTGTTGCCGGTTCGTCAGATGTGTCAAACTCGATAACGATGTCGCGCGTATCTGTCACTTTCTCGCTAAGGCTTTGGGTGCAACCTGTTCGATATAGTTCATAGGTTTCTGCTTCACGCAACGCGTATTTGGCCGTTGTTGAGATAATCCATTCCCCATCTTTTTTAACGCCATGGGGATTTTTATGGACCAACTCGCCTCGTGCTGTTGCATCGGCAAGATAGGCAGCAGACACGATTGAGAGGGCGAATGCCTGATGCAAGGCAGATGGAACAGGAAGCGGATGACCGGCAGCAGCGGCGGATTCCATGAGCGGAAATCCGGTTAGCCCCAGAATTTCCTGCGTAATAAGACGTTTATCGGCGAGGGGTAATGACGCGATATGTGTGGAGGGTAATGTATGCCGCCCGGCGCAGATATCTTCAAGAATATCTGTTGCCAGAATCATCACATGAGTGGTGCTGGCGGCACAATTATTAAAGATGAATCGTTCACTGTGACGTGAATGATGACCCATACTCAGATATCCCTGTTTTATAATTTTATTTCATGTGCAGTTAGCCTGCTTAAAAACAGAGTAACTCAAACAGGGGTGATTCTAAAAGAAAAATCAGGGAGTGCTAAAATAAGCCTTCTGGTTCATCTCGACCGCTTGGCGGTTGGCGGTTGAAATAACCGAAGGAAAATAAATGAATTCAGGGATTTGCCCGTTAAAGCTGGAGGTAACGGTAGAAAATCCGTTATTCGCAAAGGTAATGGTAAAATTGCCGGATGTCACCCCGGTTGAGCTCGCGGTATTGGCGGTGCCCCCATCCAGAGAATGCGACAAGGTAGTACCGTCATAGATGATGCTTGTTACATGCGGGGTGGTGTTTTTCGTCATGGTGGCCGTACTGATGAGAACACCGGCGTCGTTGCGTCGCCGCGCGGCAAAGCCATCGGTATTGCCTTCGTCGAGGACGGGCACGCCTGTCGTTTCACGAATATCGAACATCTGCATGCCCTTATTAGTTGTCATTTTAAATACGCCGACAATAGTCAGCGTCGTCATAGGGCCCATAGCTCCTGTGGCCTGGGCCAGGAAGCCACTGCTGGTTCCATCATAGACGATAGAAGGACGGGCATTTAAAGTCTCGATAGTTCCCGCATTGACGATGCGCGGCTGGCGGGACGGGGTTGTTTGTACAGCGTCATCGCCATTTCCGCTTTGGTCGTACCACGTCCGGATAAAACAGGAACCAGATCCACAAAAACTGGTTAGCGAGACCGTATCCAGATTGCCGGATGCATCGTAACCTATGTTCTGTTCACTATTATCAGATGACCGACGGACACGCAGAATAGGCCCTGTATAGGATGAGGCAAGACGTCTGACGGAGAAGGCTGCACTGATGGAGGGCAAGCCATCAAGAACACCAGTAAAAGCGGTTGTATAACTGGCTGTGTCGGTTTTTGCCGTGCCGGTTCCGGATGCGGCGGTAATTGTCACGGAAACGGTGAGGGTGCCAGTTGGTAGGGCGGATACATCAAGCCCGGTAACGGCATGCGGGTCGGCAGCGATGGAGCCAGAGCCAATCACATTACCTCCACCGCCGGAGCTGGTGATGGTATAGTTATATGTCGATCCGACAGGTGCCCCGGCAATATTAAACGCTACAGCAGTCTTGTTGGTGTCATCGACAGGGGTGGTGGTGAAGGCAGGTGTGTAGGCCTGAACCTTCACGTTGGGTGTGGCTGTGGGTGTATAGGTGAGGGTGAGATTATTTCCGGCAGCATCAGTCATGGTGCCGCCGTTCAAATCAACAGGCGAAGCAACCGCCACGCCATCGGCATCGAAATCACCGGCGACAGGCGTATAGGAAAAAACAAGCGCATTGGTGCCGGACCCGGATGCATAGGTTGCGTAGCGTGTAGTAGCTCCGATGGTTAAGGTCAGGCGGGGTGTTCCGGTTACGGTAACATTTTCGGATGTGTTGACCGTGTATGACAGTGCAGTGGCATAAGCGGGCTGCGCCGCCAATACCATCAGGGTGAAAGACAGAAATATCAGGCGCTTTAATAGCGGCATATTTAAACAGGCTCAAAGCGGCCTTCCTGGAAGTTTTTTACCACACTGCCTGCGGGGAACGTACGGGCGTTCA
>CAMLMM010000063.1 GCA_946481105.1 uncultured Alphaproteobacteria bacterium | reverse complement strand
TGCACCCGGTTTCAGCCTTGGCTTCGCGCACGGTATTGAACACAGGCAGATTCAGATGCTTGGTGCCGCCTTTGCCGGGGGTGACGCCACCGACCATATTGGTGCCGTACGCAATGGCCTGTTCCGAGTGGAACGTACCCTGCGCACCGGTAAAGCCCTGACAGATGACTTTGGTATTTTTGTTGACGAGTACTGACATTTAGTTTTGTCCTTTCTAGTTTTGAACTGGTTTGAATTTCTGAATTGTTGTTTTCACCGCAGAGGCGCAGAGAGCGCAGAGGTTCTTCTCTTGTTCCATATTAGATTTGTAATCACCAAAATAGAGGTAGGGGGCAAAAATTTTCGGTAAATTATTTAGCCCTTCCTCAATAACATTCATATCCTTTATGCGAGAAAATTTTTCTTCTGTAGTTCCGAATAGCACGATTGCTGCTTCGTGATCACCATCCATTGAAATGTATTTGCTGTATATTCGCTCAATTCCTTCAAAAAACATATGAATATCGTCACCAAACAATAGTTGCGTTTTATGCCAGCCTATCCCTCTGAAACTCCCATAAGCAACCCTAATAACATTCTCTATCTCTTCTTGATTATTACTTTTGATAGCCAACCCTTTATTGCGATTAAAAATCGCATGAAAACTCATTACATTCTCATACATTTCCCACCTCTTCTCAAACAAATCGAGGCGGAATTTTTCCTTGGTGTAGCGATAAGCCTGATAGGCAAAACCCGCAGTAATGGCCGTAAAAGTAAATGTAGGGATTTGTTCAGGATAAAAGAAGCAAAAGGTAATCCACAGCAGGAGGATTACTAAAACAAAATTCGCAATGATGGTATTGCAAACTCTCATCCTATTCTCTTGCGTTCTCTGCGTCTCTGCGGTTGAAATGACTCAGCGCCACACGCTTAATTCCATCCTTCAGCAGCACCGTATTGAAATTCATCAGCAACCCCAATTCAATTCCAGACAATTTCATATACGTCAACAATTGCGCTTGATGGACAGGCAAAATCACCTCAGCTGCCTTCAACTCAAGAATGATCTTATTTTCAACAACAAAATCAGCCTTGAATGCTGTATTAAGAACGATCCCTTTATAAGTCACAGGAATTTCTTTCTGCCGTTCAAAAGAAATCCCTATATTTTTCATCTCGATCGCAAGGCACTCTTCGTAAACGCTTTCAAGCAACCCCGGACCCAACGCTTTATGCACTTCAATCGACGCCTGAATAATTTTCTGGCTCAATTGCGCACCGAGGTCTGGAAACTGGGTTACTTCACTCATAAAAAATCCCTTTTTCCCAGAAGCACAGTAGAACACTTCACTCTGCGTTCTCTGCGCCTCTGCGGTTCAATTTACTAAGCGGCTTTGAGTGCTTTTTTGGTGGCGTCCACGATTTTGCGCGCGGCATCATCGAGGTTATCAGCAGCGATAATCGGCAAGCCTGAATTATTCAGGATGTCTTTACCGAGCTGCACGTTGGTACCTTCCAGACGCACAACCAGCGGAACGGACAGCGACACTTCTTTCGCGGCGGCGATAATACCGTTCGCGATTATATCGCACTTCATGATACCGCCGAAGATGTTCACAAGAACGCCCTTCACTTTCGGATCGGACAGAATGATTTTGAAAGCTGCTGTTACACGTTCGGTCGTTGCACCGCCACCCACATCGAGGAAGTTGGCAGGCTCCATCCCGTAATGCTTGATGATGTCCATCGTTGCCATCGCCAAGCCGGCACCGTTGACCATACAACCGATATTGCCGTCCATGCGCACATACGACAGTTCCCAGTCTTTCGCCGCGCGTTCGTTTTCGTCTTCTTCTGACTCGTCACGCATAGCAACGACAGCAGGCTGGCGGTACAGCGCATTATCATCGAAGTTCATTTTCGCATCAAGCGCCACGACTTCGTTTTTATCGGTGACGATCAGCGGGTTGATTTCCACGATTGAGCAATCAAGTTCAACGAAGGCCCGGTACAGCGCCGCAAAGAATTTCTGCGCAGACTTCAGTGCATCGCCTTCCAGTCCCAGACCGAATGCCAGCGTACGGGCATGATGCCCCTGAAAACCAGCCGCCGGGTCAATCGCAACCTTGGTGATTTTTTCCGGATGCTTTTCGGCGACTTCTTCGATGTCCATACCGCCTTCGGTGGACGTCATGAAGGTCACACGAGAGGTGCCGCGGTCCAGAACGACTGAGCAATAATATTCTTTTTTAATGTCGACACCGTCAGTGACGTACAGGCGCTGAACCAGTTTGCCTTCCGGACCGGTCTGGATGGTGACCAGAGTTTGGTTCATCATCGCTTCGGCAGCGGCTTTGACTTCGTCTTTGGTTTTGCAAAGACGGACGCCACCTTTACCCGTCGGGTTGTTTTTGAATTTACCTGCGCCACGGCCACCGGCATGGATTTGGGACTTCACAACATAAAGCGGGCCTGGCAACTGGTCGCATGCGGCAACAGCTTCGGCAACGGACATGGCCGGAATGCCCTTGGGGACGGCGACGCCGTATTTTGCCAGCAATTCCTTGGCCTGATATTCATGGATATTCATTCTATATATCTCCAGATTTGGATTTGATTCGCAGGGGCTTTGAAAACCCTGTTATGGCTTATCATTCTGCAGGGTAAAATAAAAGCCATGAAGGTACATAAAGGCGGATTTTCTTGACAATACACCACGTTTTAACCGATAATCGGGGTAATTTCGATAAAGTTATGGGGTGAAACCGGGATGAAGAAAAATTCACAATCCCCTGTTCAAATGCAGCGCGCGACCTCTGTTCGCCACAGCAACCTCCTGACTCTGAATATTCACGATATTACCGGCGCTGAAGACTCCGGCTATGACGGGCTGGATGAGACTTTTGGTGCTGGGGCATTCCGCCTGAGTACCAATGGCCGTGATTTTAGATTAAGACCGCGCTTCGTTTCTATGGATGGCACTGAATGCGATACGGCCGAAGAAGCGGAACAGCAGAATGCCGAACTAGTTCAGGAAATCAAGGAAGACCGATTTGTTCTCAGCCTTCTGTTCGGCGGGATCAATGCTTTAGCTTCCGCAGCTTCCGCAGAATCGTCGAAGGCCAGGGCGTATGGCGGCTCTGATGTGGCGGCCCAATTAATGCCCCAATCAAACTTCACTTCGCAACCAATTCTAATTGATACAAAATTTGCCAATCAATCTCCTCAACAGCAACTTGAATTCATCGCAAACGCCCGGAGTTTCAGTTGCCCGGCTCCGATATCGCCTGAGCATTCCATCCTCAGCAACGATGCGCTGCTCAATTCATTTTCCATTGACAGCCTGACACCTGGCTTTATTGATGACACCCCAATAACAAAAGTGACATTCCAGAAAGCGGCGATAGGCTCGGTACTGAACAAGCCAGCAGCACCCCTTTCCCCTTTCGGTCCATCCCTGCTCCTACCCGACACGATTACATCAGGGGCCTCTTTTATGGATCTGGCCGACCCACAACCTCGCCCTCATTAACATTTAATCAATACATTTTCGATAATATGTATGGAACTAAGAGGGGCTCCATATAATGGCGGATAACGTCAGAACCACCAGCACGGCACACGAGGCCATCGACTCAGAGCAGGAGCGTATCCTCCGCACCTTCGGCTGGAAAGCAACTCTCCTCGGCGTCCGCGGCGAAAATGATCAGTTGCAGGGCGACTTTTTTATTGATGAAAAGGGTGTGCCTCACGAAACCCAGGAAGAAATGGAAGCAGCCAACCTGGAAATCGCCGAACAGCAAGAACAACAAGCAGAATTTATAGACACCCTTATCGAAACCTATGATGAAACATGGGGATGGGAATCCGAGCAGGATAACTTGCAGACATACCAGGCCGACCCGTATTGGGATAACCAATACTCACACCAATTCAATGACATCCCGCCCGAATATGAATTTCTGGGTTATGATGAATTTTCTGGGTTCGCCCCGTTCTCAGAATACAGCCTGCTTCCTGAGTATGACGAGTATGGAAACGAAATTCTTTCGCTCGATTTTACCGACATCCTTGATAATTACGGCATGCAAGACGAATGGGCAATTGCCGAAGATCAAATACCTGAAGAAGGCGCAAGCCCGGAAAGCTCCGAACTGTCCTTGGACCTCGATAGCCTCAATATTTCTGAATCGAATTTTACTTCCGCCCCCGACAGCTTTGCCAGTACAGGATTCCTGAGCGCCAGCGACTCAGGCATTACAGCCGACCCACTCAACGAAGCATTTAATTTCGCGGCGCAGGATACACCAAAAACTACGGACGCCTCTCCTGACATTACCGGCCCCGACGCTGAAGCTGCGAACGATCCCTATTACGAACAACAGGCCGCGCCGGAATATGGGCTTAGCCTGGGCATGAAATAGAATCCGCTTATCGATTTCCCCACTGTTGCAGCTTTGACACGCGTTAACGATTGATTAACGATTTTATGGTCGAATGAGGGATACCCTTGTACATTGTGCTGGTCAGAGACTCATGTCTTGACTATACTGAACTCGAATCAGTTCTGGATTGTTCCCTCAATGCGACTCAAGTCGTTTTATGCAAAAACAATGACCGAAGCTATGCAGATGGTGCGCGAAAGCCTTGGCGAGGATGCAATTATCGTTGCAACTCGCGAAGAGAATGGCGGCAAGGCCGTGCGCGTGACTGCGGCGATCGAAGACCCGTCCCGCGCTGCAACCATGGCGCGGTCGCGCGATTCTGGTCCGGCTTTTGAACTGGGACAGAGCGGCCTCGCGGCTGAAGACGATGACTGGCTTCAATATGATGATGAGCAGGAGCAAGATTCATCGTTGACCGAAGCCATCATGGACGCCCTGCTCCGCCACAACGCCCCCGAAGATATTCTTGACCAGGTAGTCAATTGCGCCGGATTGATGGACCTCGACGAACCGACCGTGGCGTTTATCGGTGCTCTCGATACCCTCTTTACGTTTACTCCGCTGCCGACAGGTGCCTATAAAAAAGCCATCATGTTTGTCGGCCCTCCCGGTGCCGGTAAAACCCTCGTCACAGCCAAGCTTGCCGCACGCGGCGTCATGAACGGCCTGAAAGTTGCCGTCATTACCACTGACTCAGTCCGCGCAGGCGGGGTGGAACAATTGCAGGCCTTCACCAAGCTGCTGAAGATCGATCTGAAAACTGCCAAGACATCTGACGAACTTGGCGCCATCCTCAAATCACTCGGCCCGCATGAACAAGTGCTGATCGATACACCCGGTTTTAACCCCTTCAGTACCGCCGATATGAAATCGCTCGCGAAACTGGCAGCGGCAGGTGATATTGAACCTGTGCTGGTTTTACCGGCAGCCGGCGATGCCACTGAATCAGGCGAGATGGCCCGCGTTTTTTCCGCGATGGGGGTGCGCCGTTTCGTGCCGTCACGCCTTGATATCGCCCGCCGTCTCGGCGGACTTCTGGCGGCTGCACAACATGGCGGGCTTGCCTTCGCCGACGGCTGTTCCAGCGCGAAAGTCGCGGATGGCCTGAATGCACTTACACCGCGTAACCTGACGGGATATTTTTTTCCGCAGAACACACTCGAAAATAAAAACAAATCTACCCATAACCAACAGCAATCAACACGCAAAAAATCGACAGGATGACGATCATGGCAGCAGATACAAAAACGGTACACGACCTTTCGCAGGATATTCCTCCTTCCGCATCTTTCCCCCGGGGCAAGAATATTCTCGCTGTCGCTTCCGGAAAAGGTGGCGTGGGGAAGACGTTTTTCTCCATCTCACTCGCCCACGCGCTGACACGCATGGGTAAGAATGTCCTGCTGTTTGACGGCGATCTGGGCCTTGCCAACGTGGACGTGCAGCTTGGCCTGATGCCGAAGCGCGACCTGAATGACGTTATCCGTGGCCGCCTGTCGCTCGACAAGGTTGTCCAACGCTACGAAGATGGTGGTTTTGATATTGTTGCCGGCCGTTCCGGTCAGGCCTCCTTGTCCGCTCTGCCAAGCCAGCGCCTCGCGATGCTGCGCGACCAGTTGATTGAACTCTCTGATGCGTATGACGCCGTGATCATCGACCTGGGTGCTGGCGTTGACCGCACCGTCCGCATGTTCTCTGCTGCTGCGACACGCACGCTGCTGGTTTCAACCGACGAACCAACCTCTTTGACCGATGCTTATGCGTTTATCAAACTGGGTGCCGCCGCAGGCATGTCCAAAAACGTATCTATCGTGGTCAATATGGCATCCAGCACCACCGAAGGTGAAAAAACATACAAGACATTGTTGAAAGCCTGTGAGAATTTCCTGCGTCTGTCGCCGCCCTTAGCCGGCATGGTGCGCCAGGATCCGAAAGTAAAGGAAACCATCCGCCACCAGACGCCGCTGCTGACCCGTTCGCCGAATTGCGACGCGGCTGGCGACCTGGAAAAGATTGCGAAATATGTCTATGCTGAGATGCAGGAAGAAGCCCGCGCCATGGCGAAAGCTGCGCGTGGCTAATAAGGGCTTTTTTCTTCCTTCCTTATTTTCGCTTGAATAACACGGAGTTTCGCCTCCAGGCCAGCCGGGGAGAAGGGCTTGCATATATAGGCTGTAACGCCGCTGGATTTAGCCGCCGCAACCGACTCGATATCTCCCCGCCCGGTCAGCATCAGAAACGGCATATCCGGCGACACGGACCGCATCTGTCTCAACAGTTCTATGCCACTTAACCGTGGCATATTCCAGTCGCAAATTACCAGATCGATCATCTCCAGCGCAGTGTCCGTGAATACGAGCGCCTCTTTTCCATCGGCGGCCTCAAAAATCTGCGTGATGCCGAAATTCATCAACATACCGCGCAACAGGGCACGCGCATCGCTTTGATCCTCGACCACAAGCACCCGCATATCCGATAAAGTATCTTCAACGTAGCTTTTATTATCTTTCGTTCTCATGTTTTCCAAATCGCCGCCCCCGACATTACTTTTTCTCCGCTGAAAATCTCTTCCAGATGCAACTGAAGGTCTTCAATCTGTAATGGCTTTGCCAGAAATATGGCATTTTCTGGCACTTCTACGCCGGAAATTTCCCCACGCACCGGATAGCCACTGCTGAAAATAATGGCGGTTTCTGGCCGTATTTCATGCATCAGGCTGGCCAGCCTGGCCCCTCCCAGACGCGGCATGACCATATCGGTTAACAGAACATCAATCTGACCTTCATAATTGTCCTGCATCTCTAGCGCCTCTATGCCATCTGCTGCCGCAAGAACATTCATCCCCATATCCATCAGCGTTTGAGACATGATCTCCAGAATATCGCGCTCATCCTCAACCAGCAGTACCGTCTTACCTGCCAGCCGGCTGACCCGATCTGAAACTTTTATATTTTGTTGCTGAGTGCTGGATTCGGCCAAAGGAAAAGAAATTGTAAATTCGGCCCCTTCCCCAGGTTCCGACTCAACAATAATCTCACCTTTCATTTGCTTGACCAGACCATAGACCAGCGTAAGTCCTAATCCCGTTCCCTTTCCCTGCTCCTTGGTGGTAAAGAACGGATCAAAAATTTTCTGTATGATCTCGGGCGTCATGCCGCTTCCTGAATCGGCAACATGAATAACCACATATTGATGCCCTTCACGTATCTCCCGGTGAATCCTGATGTCGATCGTGCCTTTATTATCCATGGCATCACGGGCGTTTAAGACCAGATTCATAATTATCTGCGTCAAAGCGTCCTGCGTGCCGGAAATATACAGCGGCGCACTCTCTTTCTGAATTGTCAGCTTTACCTCAATGCCCAGCAAAGGGACTAGCAAAGTTCGGATATCTTCAATCAGCTGGGAAACATCCACCACTTTGGCTTCCGATACATTATGCTTGCCAAACATCAGCAATTGCCGCGTGATGCCGATGCCGCGCTGAACGGCTTGCCGGATTTTTTTCAGTTCCTGATTTATATTTTCCTTACGTTTCAAGGCCGCTTCGGCCAGCCGCGCAAATCCATCTATAATCGAAAGGATGTTATTGAAATCATGCGCCACACCGCCGGCTAGCTGACCAATCGCCTCAAGTTTCTGCGTCTGACGCAACCGGTCTTCCTGCAATTTTGCCTGCGTCTGATCCGATATGAAACAGGTAATATACTGACCGCCAGATATGGCCTTACCATCAATTGATTGCGCGGCCCCGGTAAAGACCCTTATCTCAAGCCAGACCGCCTGCCCCTTTTCATCCGCATATGCCTTCCAGGCATTGCCCTTTCCATTGCCACTGACAATGCGGGCAAGGTCGGAATAGCTTTCAGAAAACTCTGTTTCTAAAAAATCAAAAAGACTGCAATTCACCCAGCGTGATGACGATGTGTCCAGCAGGCTGGACAATGTATTATTCACAAAAAGAATAGTTTTGTCCTTGGCACTTGCATCTGCAATTAATATGCCTTTGCTGGATGATTGAACCGCCTCCATCAAAATATGGTTTTCTTTGGATAAATCCTGAAGGCGGCCGGTCTGCCTCATGATTTCGGTAATATCAGTCAGTTCGGCAATAATTCGCCCCTGATCACCACTCATGATCCGGGCCTGATAACACAACCCATTTTCAAGGGATATACACTCATGAAAAATTTGTCCCCTATCATGAGAAGAGGACCTGAAAGAATATTCTTGGTCCTCCTGATCTTCCAAAGCATGATCATAAAGAAATTCCAGGAGACTGTGATATTGAAAATCGCCGACGCTCATATTCAATGCATATTGCCCCAGAATGCGATAAGCCTCGGTATTAGTCTGGATCAGATAGCCACTGCGACTAAAGATAAGCACCACGGTATGCAAGGCATTTAAGATATCTTGCACTTGGCTGTCTATTAACAGCTGCTGTTGCGAACCAGATGCCATTGCTCGGTTTAATTCCATCGTCCTAATTCATCTTGCAGTTGAGTATAATATACTATTCTTAACAAATCATCAGGTGAATTATTTATTCAATTTGACATACCCATGTATTTAGGTCAGATTAGCGTCAATCCAAAAAAAATAAATGGTTACAATATGATACGACGCAAAGCTGGGGTTGCGCTTTATCTCTTTTTGTTGTTTTTTTCGGCCCCTTGCCGGGCCGAACCATCCCCCATGGCAACTTCCAATATGCTTGGAACTCTTGGCCTCAATAGTACTCCATCGGCCCGCATGGATAGAATTGGAACCTTGCGCACAACTATTTCACGTCAGGGGCCGTATACTCATGCGATAGTTAGCTCTCAAATATCCGACCGCTTATATCTCGGCCTGCGTCAGACCTCCCGCTCATCCGGTTTTTGGTCGGATTCAGACGCGCTCTATCCCGGTATCGATGCCAAACTCCGCTTATTCAATGAACGACGCTGGCGGCCGGAAATCAGTGTCGGATTGCAATCTGCCCTCGATGACAACATCATGGCCGCGCAATATCTGGTGATGTCAAAACATATCCATAACTGGGATATCACTGGCGGGTTCGGCTGGGGCCGCATGGGCACTTTACAGACACTCCCCAACCCCGTGTTATTCAATAAAGCCAATGCGCTCGACTGGTTTCAGGGAGATATGGGCGTGTTTGGCGGCATCCAATACAACTTGACACCTGAACTTGCCCTCAAGGCGGATTGGAGCAGCGACAGCTGGCACGCCGATGATAAACATCTGCTGCCATGGTCGGTCGGCCTGTCATATAAACCGTTCACCTGGCTGGATGCGGGCATCGCGTCGTCCAATCAGGGTGTAATGGCACAGCTAAGTTTTACGCCCGACCTCATCAATTGGTCGCCGCGTATGGCTGAAACCAAACCACCCGTGAACCTTATTCCCGACCGTGCCAAACGCGCCTATGATTTTCGCGCCGTCAAGTCCCTCGGCCTGGGCACATCGCAGATTTCAGGCAACACCGCTTTTGCCGCGCTGGATGTCAACAACCTCTACCCGTCCCCCGAACAAGCCGGACATGCCCTGCGTACCCTCGCGAATTACGTCGGCCCTATCCCGGAACGACTGGGCGTGCAATTGCGCCATTTGGGTTTGCAGGGGCCCGACCTGATTATCGACCGCCGCGATCTGGAACACTCGCTTCTGCGCCATCAAGGCAGCGCCGAAGAAATCTGGCACCATGCCGCACTGGGACATGACCTGTTCAAAGGCGGCGTCAAACCGTCCTATAAGGGCTTCAGTAATTTCACAATTGAGTGGCGTAACGACCTCTCACTGACCGAAGAAGATTCCGGTGTGCTGTACCGTGCCGCTCTTATCCCTTCCTATACCGAAAGCTATGGCGAACATTTTCTGGGCGAAACGGCGGTGCGTATCAACCTGAAAGACAATCTGCGCCAGATACGCAATTACCGCAGCCTGTCTTACTATCCGGTGCGTGGCGATGTGGATGTTTTCACCGAAAACCGTTTCGTATTGGAACGCAGTTATTTCGCCGGTTTCGCGACGCTGCGCAACGACCTGCATGTGGCCGGACATATCGGCTATCTGGAAGAAATGTATGGCGGGGCCGGCGGTGAAATCCTCTACCGGCCTTTCGGCAAGAACTGGGCGCTTGGCCTTGAAACGGCGCTGGCGCTCAAACGTGATCCCTATTCTATTTTCGCGCTCAATTTTAACGGCGACCATATCATAACCAGCCATCTAAATGGCTATTACGAGATTCCGGATACCCGCCTGACTCTCCATGCTTCCGCTGGACGTTATCTGGCGGGCGATATTGGCGCGGGTCTCGACCTGACTCAGACATTCGACAACGGTGTGAAAATTTCGGCGTCGACCACCGTCACCAACCGCCGTGACGCCGATATTATTTATGGCGATACGACGTATACTTTCACGGGCATGTCACTCACCCTGCCGCTCGGCAGCCTGCCCTTTGTGTCGGATGGCAGCAAGGCCAGCTTTAATGCGCAGGCGCTGGGCCGCAATACAGCCCAGCGCCTGGATATTCCACACAAATTATATAATGAAACCGACGTATTGTCGTACCGTCACATCACGCGGCAGTGGTCGCGTTTGTTGGCACCGTAGAACGGAAATTTTCTTCCGCCAGTTGGTTCGCCGCTTCGCCTGTACCGATGCCTTTATTTTCAGCCAGTGTGTACACATGTTTCAGCGTCGCACCAATGCGTGACACATGCTCCATCATCGTGTCGCGTGTCAGGTCATACGGATACGGATTGCGTTCGGTGCGTGAGAAATACTCATACCCGACGCTCGTGATCCCGCCCGAATTGATGGCGTAATCTGGCGCATATAATATGCCGCGTTCCTTCAACATCATATCGTGACGTGCCTCGGCCAGCTGGTTATTCGCCGCACCGCCGATAATCTTCGCCTTGATCGCCGGAATGGTCGTATCATTCAGACCGGCCCCCAGCGCGCATGGCGCGAACACATCGACATCTTCGGCATGAATGGTTTTTGCGTCGCCGATACGTACCGCATTGCCGAATTCGGCCTGCGCGCGTTTCAGCGCTTCATCATGCACATCCGCCACGACGATAGTCGCGCCGTCTTTCACCAGATATTGCGCCAACGCATATCCGACTGATCCCAGTCCCTGAATGGCGATGCTGCGGCCTTTCAGTTCGGCACTGCCATACAGATAATCAACCGATGCCTTGATGCCGCAATACACACCATAGGCGGTAATTGGTGACGGGTTACCCGCAACCGATACTTTTTCCGTTGGCGGCAGTCCGGCGACATAGGATGTGGTCTTGGCGATCTCGATCATATCATGCTCGGTCGATCCGACATCTTCGGCGGCAATATATTTGCCGTTCAGGCTGTTCACGGCTTCACCGAAACGCTGCATGAACTCCGGTGATTTGATCGTACGCGGATTGCCGATGATGACCGACTTGCCACCGCCCAGCGGCAGTCCCGCGAGCGATGATTTATAGGTCATGCCTTTCGACAGGCGCAGTACGTCATAAATCGCGTCATCCTCGCTGGCATAGGGATAAATGCGGCATCCACCCAACGACGGCCCCAGGTTCGTATTATGAACGGCAATAATGGCTAGTAGCCCTAGTGACTTATCCTCAAAACGCACCACATCTTCATGGGCGTCAAAACTGGAGTGAGAGGATACGTCAAGGCGTGTCGCCATAATCGTGCTCATAGTTCGACCTTTCATGGTTTAAAGTTGATAATTTATC
>CAMLMM010000062.1 GCA_946481105.1 uncultured Alphaproteobacteria bacterium | reverse complement strand
TTTTTCATGAATTTCCCCGTAATTTATCCCTGAAAATAGCCGCATCGATGGTCCAGAGGAGCTGATCGCAGAGAATATCGCCTTCCTCAATGAGTTTGCGGGTCATTTTGCCGATATGGTCTATTAGTTCGTTTGTCGGTTTGAGGTAGTTTTTGGAACCGGGGCGGGCATTCAGGGAGACATAAAGGCGGCGAATATCATCCAGCCCGCGAAACACCTGGTTCAGGCGGCGGGCAGCGCCGCAGCGTTTGCCGTGTTTCAGGGCATTTTGAGAGGAGGTTTTCTTGCCTTCAGGCGATTTCGGTCCCGTGGAGACCAGCCAGATTTTGCGTTCCCGGAGTTTCCGGGCCTGTTGTTCTCGTTGTGCGGGCGTCCAGTCCCGCTGTTTGCGCACAGCATTCATCCCCCTATTATAGGAAAATAAGCATATTTGTCAAGAAAATATGCTTAAAACCCGTTCACAATCGGGTAGCGGCGTTCACGTGTAAAGGCGCGGGACGAAACTTTGGGGCCTGGTGCCGACTGACGGCGTTTGAATTCGGATATCTTCAGCAGGCGTGCGACTTTTTTGACGGTGGGTTCATCGAAGCCGCGTTCAACCATCTGGGCGACACCCATTTCCGATTCCACAAGACCGATTAATATCTGGTCGAGTTCGTCATAAGGGGGCAGGCTGTCCTGGTCTTTCTGGCCTGCGCGCAGTTCGGCGGTTGGGGCTTTGGTAATGGTGCGTTCATTGATGATCATGCCATCCGGCCCTTTGGCATCGACCGGCTTGGCGGTGTTGCGCCAGCGGGCCATGTTATAGACCTGCGTTTTATAAATGTCCTTGAGCACATTATACCCGCCGCACATATCACCATAGAGTGTAGCGTAGCCCGTGGCCATTTCGGATTTGTTTCCCGTGGTCAAAACCATGGCACCTGATTGATTGGACGAGGTCATGAGTATCAGCCCGCGCAGGCGGGCCTGCAGGTTCTCATGCGCCAGACCGGATGTGCCGGGCAATACCTGCATAAAACTATCCATCAGGCCGCTGATTGGTGAAATCGAATAGGCAATCCCAAGTTTCTCAGCAATATCTGCCGCATCTTCCAGCGAGTCTTTGGATGTGAACGGGGACGGCATCATCACGCCGCTGACATTGGAGGCGCCGATGGCATCCACCGCAATGGCCGCCGACAGCGCGCTATCGATGCCACCAGACAGCCCGAGAAGAATTTTTTTCTGGCCGGTTTTGCGCAGGTAATCACGCAGGCCGAGTGTAACCGCCTGATAGATGGCTTCGGTTTCATCATGCAGTGGCCGGACATGCGTGCCAGGTGCGTTAAAAGAGAACGTCAGAACTTCCTCAACGAATTCTTCACATTGCAGAACCAGTTTACCTTCAGCATCAACAGCGAAGCTGGCCCCGTCAAATATCAGGTCATCCTGTCCACCTATCTGGTTAACGTAGAGCAGAGGCAGTTTGGATTTTTGCGCCCGCAGCTTGGCGTGCTGAATGCGGACATCCTGTTTATGCATGTCATAGGGACTGCCATTCAGGACGATGAAACCGGATGCGCCTTTGGCGGCAAGGTGGTCGGATACATCAGGGAACCACATATCTTCGCAAATCATCACACCAAGTTTAATGCCATTAAACATGAGCGGGGCAGGCAGTTCACCCGGCGTGAAATAACGTCGTTCATCAAATACACCGTAATTAGGCAGGTCGTGTTTATGGACTGTACCGATGATTTCCCCTGCGTGAATAAACAGGGCGGCGTTATACAGGCGCGTTTTATCAGGATAGGGAGTTCCGACCAGAATGGCGGACGACATGGTTTTACTGAAGGCTACAAGCTTGCCGATAGAAGCTGTGACAGATTCCAGAAATCCGACATTCTGCAGCAGGTCTTCGGGGGCATAGCCTGTCAGCGCCAGTTCAGGAAAAACGATGATATCCGATGCTTTGTCGTGTTTGGTCCAGACATCATTTATCAGCCCGATATTATGATCGAGATTACCAACTGTGGGGTTAATCTGCGCAACGGTAAACCGGAGGTCTGAAAAGCCTGTCATAGCGTCCCTGTCTTATTCCGCAGCAAGCGCCGTTTTCTGCGCGTCTTTGCGGCTTTTGCGAATAGAGCGCAATTCATCCGCAATCAGGAATGACAGTTCCAGCGCCTGCGATACGTTCAGGCGCGGGTCGCAATGCGTGTGGTAACGGTCGGACAGATCTTCGTCTGTGACATCCACGATGCCGCCCGTGCATTCCGTCACGTTCTGTCCGGTCATTTCGACATGCACACCGCCCGCGACAGTCCCCTCCGCCTTATGAACGGCGAAGAAGTCTTTCACTTCGGACATGATATCATCGAAGCGGCGGGTTTTATAACCGCTGGCCGATTTGAGCGTATTGCCGTGCATCGGGTCGCATACCCAGGTGACATTCCGGCCTTCGTCACGCACCGCGCGGACGAGGGCAGGGAGGTGGTCGAATACTTTACCCGCACCCATGCGCGAAATCAGCGTTAGGCGACCTGGTTCATTATCCGGGTTCAAAGTATCAATGAGGCGTATCAGTGAATCCGGCGTCAGGTTTGGCGGGCATTTCATGCCAATCGGGTTTTTAATGCCGCGCACATATTCGACCTGCGCGTGGTCTTCCTGTATGGTGCGCGCGCCAATCCAGACCAGATGGCCGGAGCAGCCATACCAGTCGCCGGTGAGGCTGTCGACGCGAGTCAGCGCTTCTTCATATGGCAGCAGCAAGGCTTCGTGACAGGTGTAAAATTCCGTCTGTTTCAGGATATGCGGGACGCTTTCGCTGGTCAGGCCGCAGGCGGTCATGAAGTCCAGCGCTTCTTCGATACGGTTGGATAGTTTTTTGTATTGTTCGGCTTCGGGGCTGTCCTTCACGAAGTCCATGTTCCATTGCTGGACTTTATGCAGGTCGGCATAGCCACCGGTGGCGAAAGCACGTATCAAGTTGAGCGTGGCTGCAGACTGGTTATACGCTTTGACCATACGCATCGGGTCCGGTTGACGGGACTCGGGGGTAAAGTCGATGCCGTTGATGATGTCACCGCGATAGGATGGCAGGGTGACACCATTGATTGTTTCCATGTCTTCGGAGCGCGGCTTGGCAAATTGCCCAGCCATGCGGCCCATCTTAATGACAGGCATGGATCCGGCAAAGGTCATGACGACCGACATTTGCAGCAGGGCGCGGAATGTATCGCGGATTTTATTGGCACCGAATTCAGCAAAGCTTTCGGCGCAGTCGCCGCCCATCAGGACAAATGCTTCACCGGCACCAGCAGCAGCGAGGTGGGATTTCAGGGCGCGGGCTTCGCCAGCAAAAACCAGCGGTGGCATTTTGCGCAATTCGGCTTCGGCGGAGGCCAGAAGCGGGTTGTTATCGCCGTAGGTGGGCAGTTGTTTGGCAGGTTTTGCGCGCCAGCTTTCAGGTGTCCAGTTCGTCATAGTCTTTTTGCTCTGCAATAAAAATAAATCCCCTCAGGTTTAGGGGATTTATGCGGATTTTACAAGGGTTTATGCCAGTTTGAGTGCCAAAGCACCACTTGTCTGTCTGTCTGGCACGGGGCGGCGGAAATCTTCATGCAAAAGCACCGGAGGAAACTTAATCAAAAACTCATGGAAATTGGCCTTAATGTCGGCGGGGGTGTCGTGGCGCAAATGCCCAAGACAAAAATCGCGCAGGTCGGCAATGGTTGATTTGCGCAAGGCAAGCAGGCCGGGTTCCGAAGAGAAAACATATAGATTTTGCGTTGAGGAAACATAACGCCCGTTATCAAAGTGGCGAGCCAGTTCCAGGGACTTTGGCGAATTGATGGCTTTCAAACTTTCAAGCAGGGGCGGGAATATGCTGGCGTTTACATCAGAGCGTAAAAAGAGAAGATGTTCATTTGCGCGGCTTATATGCTGGTAGCCTTTCAGATCATTTTCGGTGGGGATCGGAAATCTGCTTTGTTGTCCAAAGATGCGCAGTAGCGCCGGAGCCTTGAATATGCTCATGGTTCACCTCATAAAAAACGAGTATTTGTTTTCAATGGGGCGTATGGAAATGAGCCATAGCGCTTTAGCAATTTATTATAAAGCGGTGCAAGCTGCCCCTCAAATCCCGCTTCTGGGGGTAATATGCGGTAAAACTTGGGAAAAGGTCAAGGAATTTTTATTACGGATAGAGTTTGACGATGTTCCAGCCATCCGCCGTCTTCTCGTACCGTGTGCGGTCATGCAGGCGGAATTCGCCTTCCTGCCAGAATTCAATGGATACCGGAGTCAGGCGGAATCCGCCCCAGTGGTCGGGCCGCGGCGGATGATCATCAAATTTATTTTCAAACTCGGCGACGCGATCAAGAAGTGTCTGACGTGATGGCAGGGGCTGGGACTGGATTGAAGCCCAGGCGCCGATACGGCTGCCGAGCGGACGTGAATTGTAATATGCGTCAGATTCAGCAGATGGAACTTTTTCGACGGTGCCGCGTATGCGTACCTGACGTTTCAGCGACTTCCAGTGAAAGTTGATTGAGGCCTTAGGGGTGGCCGTTAATTCCTGGCCTTTCTGGCTGCTGTAATTGGTGAAGAAGCAAAAGCCGCGTTCGTCAGCACGCCGTATCAGCACGACACGTGCATCAGGCATGCCATCTTTATCCACTGTGGCAAGGCAGGCGGCGTCAGGATCGACCGGTTCCGAGACGCAGGCTTCGTCGAACCATTTACGGAAGAAATCATAGGGGGTTAAGTAGCTGTCGGTCACAATATGGGGTTCTCTCTTTTTCTGGCTTTTTTCCAGCGGGGGATTGGACTATATAATCACGTTACTTTGTTAGTCCACAAGCGTGGGGAACATCTTGAAAGGAAAAATAAAATATGAAAAATAATATGCTCACTATGGTAGTTGTTGGTGCCCTTTCCCTTACGGCATGTACGCCGAATACTGGGAATAAAGAATTTATGGGGACCGCAACGGGCGCAGTTCTTGGCGGTGTTGCCGGCGCACAATTTGGCAAAGGGACTGGCCAGCTCGTGGGCGTGGGTCTTGGTGCCCTTTTGGGGAGCATGATCGGCAGTGAAGTTGGCAAGTCGCTCGACCGCGCCGATCTGGCTTATGCTGAGCAGGCCAACCAGCGCGCCTATTCCGCACCAATCGGACAGACCATCAGCTGGAACAACCCTGACACGGGTCACTCTGGCACCGTCACGCCAATTCGCGACGGCTCCACCAGTGATGGTCGTTACTGCCGCGAGTATACGCAGACAATTTATGTCGGTGGTCAGAAAGAAAGCGGTCATGGCACAGCCTGCCGCGAGCCGGATGGCACATGGCAGATTATGCGCTAATTTATTGATATGAGAATGCAAAAGACCGGCACTGCCGGTCTTTTTTTTTAGTCGTCCAGAAGAATTTTCTTGGCGTCGTCCAGGTTGATGCCGCCACCACCGCCCAGCCCCAGTGAAGGCATATGCGCCGGTGCCGGTGTAAATGAACTTGGGCGAGCCACTGATTTTAATCCGGTTGCTGCGGCCAGCGGAGTGACGCTCGGCATTTCGACGGCGACTTTCATTTTTGCGCTATAACTTGGGTCGGAGATGGTCATGGCCAGTGAATTCACGATAAACCGGAGTTCGGGTTGGTTGCCGCACCAGGCCGCCAGGTTGGAAAGAGTCTTCGCTTCCGTTCCTTTGCGGGCCAGTTCCATGATGTATTGGCTGATCTGCAACAAAGCTTTCCAGCCGTCCTGCTTTTTGACCATCTGGAATTCAAGACGGGCGGCCTGATGCGCCGGGACGCCAAAGTCGCGCGCACCCATATACGCTTTGGCGGCGGATTGCAGGGCATGCGCGCACCAGCCGGAAATATGGCCTTTCAGCAAACCTTCGTTTTGATTGTTGGCCACGCGCAGGAACGGGAGATGGCTGTCAGCTTCCATACAGTGGATCATGGCCATTTCAAATGTTTCATCTACATTGCGCGTATGGCGTATCAGGTTAATTTCATCATCAAGAAACGGATTATAGCCCTGAGTCAATTGTGCATCTGTCACCGGTTGTATCTTGGTAATTTCCGCCAGCAAGTGACCTGTTGCTTTCACAAACGGGTTTGGTGATGACAAGGTTGCCGCCCCCAGAATCTGGCTCGGCGAATGACCGCTCCATGCCATTATCTGACATGGCCCGACGAATTGCGCCCATATTTTCAGGCTTTCATTTTCAAAACTTGATACGACGTTCTGCGCAAGCTTGTACGCCTCAATAACTTCGTAGCGTTTATTACCGCTGGTCACCAGTTGCGGAGGGGCGTGTTTTTTAAAGGCATATTCCGTCACGTCCAATGCAATCGGGAAGGGGAATTCATCCGGGCGGATAATCGGTGTCGGGCTGAGCGCCTGTAAGGCACGCTCGCTGGCGCGTTCACGCGCGGCGTCTTTATTGCCGCGCTGGATTTGATGCAACACATTGAATACATCAGCCTGCAAATTATTCCGGGCATTCACAATCGTGTTCGGCAGAGTTGTTGTTTTACGACGGGCCGGTAGTTGGTCTGTCGCAGACTGGTCTGTGTTATTAACTGTTTCAAACAGCTGGCAGATAAGACGGTAGATATTGAACATCGTATCGTCTTCGGTTTCGTAGTCACCGAGGTTGATGGTAAAGATCGCCAGATTTTTTGGTGTGCGTTTTAACCCCAGATGGGATTTTTCAAATCCTTCGGCAATGCCAAGAAAAGCGGAATGCTCGAGCGCGGCGCTTTTGAACCGCATCAGCGTCACAGCTTTTTCAAAGGCAGGGTGGCCTTTCAATGTCGGAAGAATCTTTGTGATTTCAGCCGATTTCATTCCATCTTCATAAACGATGAAATATAAGTCGAGAGTCGGGTAGCTGACCTTGATTTCCTCAGCCAGGTTTCGGCAAAATTCCTTGATTTTGTGAGCATCTATTTCGGCCATAAGAAATTTTTTCCTTTTTTCTTTGGAAATCTTAACAGTCAGGCCTTAATTGAATATGTAATATAGTTCAAATTTTAGATATTTCGGTCCTATAAGGTTATGGACGTGACCTGCAAAATGTGTAGGATAACGCAAGTCGAAAATATTTAATTAACATAATAATTATCCGTTTGTGGATGTAGGATAAATCAATGACAGTTTCATCGCTTATGGCCGGTAAAAAAGGCCTTATTATGGGCGTCGCCAATGACCGCTCCATCGCCTGGGGTATCGCCAAGACTGCCCATGCCCATGGTGCCGAGCTGGCGTTTACATTTCAGGGCGAGGCGCTGGAGAAACGCGTGCGTCCGCTGGCCGAAGAAGTCGGGTCCGATATCATCCTGCCGTGCGATGTGACGGATGAAGCGAGTGTTGAGGCTGTTTTTGCCGCCATTGAACAGAAATGGGGCAAGCTTGATTTCGTGGTTCATGCGATTGCATTTTCGGACAAGAATGAACTGGACGGCCTGTATTTGAATACCACCCGTGCCAACTTCCTGAAGACGATGGATATTTCCGTGTTCTCGTTTACCTCGGTGGCGCAGAAAGCTGCCCCGCTGATGAAGGATGGTGGATCGATGGTGACACTGACCTATTACGGCGCGGAACGCGTCATGCCACATTATAATGTGATGGGCGTCGCCAAGGCGGCGCTGGAAGCATCGGTACGTTACCTGGCGACCGATCTGGGCAAGGATAATATCCGCGTGAACGCGATTTCCGCCGGGCCGATTAAAACACTGGCGGCCTCGGGTATTGGTGATTTTCGCTATATTCTGAAATGGAATGAATTGAATTCACCGCTCAAGCGCAACGTGACGATTGAAGATGTCGGTAATTCCGGCCTGTATCTATTGTCCGACCTTGGCGCAGGCGTGACCGGTGAAGTCATGCATGTGGATGCTGGATATCACACGGTTGGCATGGTGGCGATTGACAGCGCCGCCGAGACCGCGCAACTGCTTGAGAGCATCGCGCCGAAATCAACCGATCAGGCAGCCTAGGGTAAGGAGGGCGGCAAGCAATGACTACCACCCTCGTAATCGCCCGTCACGGCAACACATTCGCCCCTAATGAAATCCCGACGCGTGTTGGCGCGCGTACCGACCTGCCGCTTTCAAGCAGCGGCGAAGAACAGGCGTTGCGTCTGGGATATGCGCTCAAAGGCAATAACCTTATTCCGGCGCATGTATATACGTCCCAATTACGCCGCACGATTGATACGGCGCGTCTGGCCTGTGTTTCGATGGCCTGCGCTGCTGAAAATGAAACCACTGATTTTCTGAATGAAATCGATTATGGTCCGGATGAAAATAAGCCGGATGTAGATGTTCATGCGCGTATCGGCCATGAGGCCCTTGAGCGTTGGGATGCCGAAGGTGTGATGCCGGATGGGTGGTCGCCATCGCCGGAGATTATCATTCAAGGCTGGAAAAATTTTCTGCAAAAAATCGATACGAAATTTTCAGGCAAGACGGTATTGGCCGTTACAAGCAACGGTATCGCGCGTTTCGCCCGTAACTGCACCGTTAATGGCCAGGACTTTCCGTTGAAGCTCGGCACAGGCACGTATGGTGTCCTGAAAAAAGACGCCGATGGGCAATGGCGCATGCAGGAATGGAATGTGCGTCCTTATTAGGCCGCTGATTTCTGAATCACTGCGCTTAAATCATCAATGATTTTTTCAACCACACGAATGTCGTCGCCTTCGGCCATGATGCGGATGACTGGTTCTGTACCCGAGGGACGAACCAGCAAGCGGCCTGATTTTTCCAGTGTCTTTTCAGCCTGAACCATCGCGGATTTCACATCCGGATGATCAAGCGGCTTCGCGCCTTTTTCAAAGCGCACATTTTTCAGCATCTGCGGCACAGGATTGAATACATTCAGCAATTGCGAAGCACGCTTGCCACTGTTTTTCAGGATAGCCAGTACCTGGAGGGCTGCCAGAAGGCCGTCGCCAGTGGTGCCGAATTCCGACATAACGATATGGCCGGATTGTTCACCGCCGAGCGTATAACCACCTTCGCGCATTTGTTCGACCACATAACGGTCGCCAACTGCGCTGCGTGACAGGCGAATTCCATTATCAGCCAGATAACGTTCCATCCCCAGATTGGACATGACGGTCGCGACGACAACATCATCCTTCAACCGGTTCTGCTTTTTAAGATCGAGGGCGAGCAGGGTGAGTAACTGGTCACCATCAATGCGCGTTCCGTTTTCATCCACCATAATAAGGCGGTCGGCGTCGCCATCCAGCGCGATACCAATATCAGCTTTTTCGGCGACAACGCGTTTTTGCAATTCATCCGTGGCGGTGGCACCACATTTATCATTGATATTTTTGCCATTGGGCGAAGTACCTAGGGCGATGACATCGGCCTGCAATTCCCACAAGGTTTGCGGGGCGACTTTGTAAGCCGCGCCATTGGCGCAATCGATAACGATTTTCAGACCGTTCAGATTCTGGCCGCGTGGGAAAGTGGCTTTGGCGTATTCAACCATACGGCCGATAGCGTCATCCATACGGCTGGCACGACCCAGCTGGTCCGGGGCAGGGAGGTTTGAATCAAAAACATGGGGATTATCGATCCAGCTTTCGATGTCCATCTCAACCTTGTCAGGAAGTTTATATCCATCCGGACCAAAGAGTTTGATGCCGTTATCGGCATACGGATTATGCGAGGCGGAAATCATCACGCCGATATCGGCGCGCATCGAACGGGTCAGATTGGCAACGGCGGGGGTCGGGATGGGGCCAGTCAGGATGACATCCATACCCATTGCCAGAAAGCCAGCGGTAAGAGATTGTTCGAGCATATAACAGGACAGGCGGGTATCCTTGCCGATAACAACGCGGTTGTGCGGCACGTCCTTACCTTCGCGCTTCAGGACGCGGGCGGTGGCCATGGCCACGCGCAAGGCTACGTCAGCGGTAATGGGAAAGGTATTTGCCTGACCGCGGATACCGTCGGTGCCAAAGTATTTTCTTGTCATTTCATCGTTTTATGGCCATTTCTGCGGCCTGTAAAGCTGGCAAAATAAAGCTTGCACAATCCTGTAATATTATGTCAATTTATGGCTGATGTAGAGGAATAAAATGCGTAACCCGTTGAAAAGATATCTCGATCTTCAGGATATTGAAGTCGCCAAGCATCAGAAGGGTGACACGCCGCATGAGGATATCGCCCGTGTCTCGCTGCGTCGGAAATTCCGGCTAGCCAAGGCAGCGGTAGCAGGGACTCTCGCGTCAACCTTTGCGCTTGTTCTGGGACTGCCCCCCGCCGTCAATTATGTGAGCCGACTGGCCGATAAATTTGATACGGCCTCTAAACCGTTGCCAGGCGATGAGGACATGCGCCCCGTGCCGCAATTAAATGCCCCCGCGGGTGAGAAGGGCATGAGCATGCGTGACTTCTTGGGGCGGGCGGCGGATTGGGGAGTCATCGTCATTTACGCCGCCTATGCCATCCGCAAGGGATATCAGGCGCATCAAGATAAAAAGGAACTGGAATTTCTTGAAGAAGAAAAACAGGTATATGACTGGATGCGCAGTAAGAGTAGTAAAGCTATTCTTCCCCCGCCGCCGTCTCCACCGTCCCCGCCCGCACCCAAGGCCTGATTTTCTGGTTTTCACAACCTATAAAAAGCTTTATAACGTAAGGAATTTGCTTGTATTGTCATAATATTTATGGCAATGTCCTGCGCAATTGCAACCAAAAACAGATAATAGAGAGAGTGAAAAATGGGCATTTGGAACACATTAAAAGAATGGAAGGCTGCTGAAGATAAGGGCTCACGCCGCTTTACCAAGGGCGCGCCAGCAGCAACCGCCGAAGAAGATATGGAACGTATCACCGGGCGTCGCAATATTCGCATAGTTAAAGCTTTATCGGCCGCTGCTGTATCAGTAGCGATGATAGGCTATCCTGTCAGTAAAATGATGGAAGGCGCAGGAGAAGCATTTTCCCGCGCTATCAGTGGTACTACGCCTGCGGAAGAGATGG
Source organism: uncultured Alphaproteobacteria bacterium (assembly GCA_946481105.1). The sequence continues at coordinate 1,496 of CAMLMM010000062.1, read as the reverse complement.
CCAAACGCGATGGCGCGCGTCCGATACGTCAGATTGAGCAAGTTAAAGCAAAATCTTTCGACATTAATCCGGGCACGCTTGCCAATATATTCCTTCTGGTTGGAGGCGCTGCTGTTGGTGCCTATGGAGCGTATAAAGGCAGTCAAGCTCGTCAGGATAATAAGTATTTGAATGCTATTCAGAAGCATATTGATCATCTTGAATGGGTGAATGCCAGCGAAACGCCAGCGGAGCGGCCTGGCAAACGGACTGAACAACGCGGCTTTATTATGCCATAGTTATTGCATTGCAGTAATTAACCACTCTTCACAATATTAACCATTTACGGCATAGTCCCCTCGCGTTTTCAAACATAACCGAGGGGATTATCATGTCGGATGAAGCCATTGTCATCGTCGCCGCCAAACGTACGGCTATAGGTTCATTCTTAGGTAGTTTATCAAGCCTTTCGGCGGTCGATCTGGGCAAGATTGCCGTGACCGCCGCGCTGGCTGATGCGAAAGTTGATGCCGCGGATGTTGATGAAGTTATTCTCGGTCAGGTTCTGACCGGGGGCACAGGCCAAAACCCGGCGCGTCAGACGGCGATTGCTGCTGGCATTCCGAAAGAAAAAACCGCGATGACGATTAACCAGGTCTGCGGGTCAGGTCTGCGCGCTGTGGCACTCGGTCTGCAATCCATCCGCAATGGCGATGCCAAAATTGTTGTCGCTGGTGGTCAGGAAAGCATGAGCCAGTCGGTGCATGCGATGAATATGCGCAATGGCACCAAGATGGGGAACGCCGAAATCGTTGACACGATGATTAAGGATGGCCTGTGGGATGCATTCAATGGGTATCACATGGGCATCACGGCAGAAAACGTCGCTGAAAAATTTGCGCTGACCCGTGCCGACCAAGACGGCTTTGCCGCGACATCGCAGCAGCGTGCCGAAGAAGCCATCAAGGCGGGTAAGTTCAAGGATGAAATCGTGCCGGTCACGATCAAGGTGAAAAAGCAGGATGTCGTTTTTGATACGGATGAGTTTCCACGTTCGGGCACGACGACTGAAACATTGGGTGGGCTGCGTCCGGCGTTTAAATCTGACGGCACGGTCACGGCAGGTAACGCGTCCGGTATCAATGATGGGGCAGCGGCGCTCGTATTAATGAGTGCCGATGAAGCGAAGAAGCGCGGTCTGACTCCGCTTGCGACCATCAAGTCATGGGCCACTGCGGGTGTTGACCCGGCCATCATGGGAACCGGGCCGATTCCGGCATCCAGGAAAGCTTTGGAAAAAGCGGGATGGACCGTTGCTGACCTCGATTTGATTGAATCGAATGAGGCCTTTGCCGCGCAGGCTTGTGCCGTACTCAAGGATATGGGCTTTGATAAAGCCAAGGTGAATGTGAATGGCGGCGCAATCGCGCTCGGTCACCCAATCGGGGCGTCCGGTGCGCGTATCCTCACGACCTTGCTGCATGAAATGAAACGCCGCGATGCCAAAAAAGGTCTTG
>CAMLMM010000061.1 GCA_946481105.1 uncultured Alphaproteobacteria bacterium | reverse complement strand
GCCTGCGCCACTTGCCGCCCTTCCATAGCACTTGCAAATGACTTGCTGAAGTCAGAACCACTTTTGGATGCCATGATTGTGTCACGCGTGCCGATATTGTCGCGACCCACGGCGGACGCCACAACGGTCGCATCAACATTCCCGCCCTGCGTATGCGCCAAAGCGTACTCAGTCGCCTTGTCCATTTTTCCGGTCATCATTCCGGTGACGGGATCTTTCATTCCGGCTGTCGGATGACCTGCGGCCTCCAGAACCCATTTGGTGGCAGCAATGGTTTCCTTGTTTTGCGGCATATCCTTTAGTTTTTCCAAGGCCGCTTCACGAAACTTTGGATCTTTCAGCTTATCCAGAAGGCGTTGCTCCATTTCGGCCCGGCTCGCATCGCCATAACGGGACGTTGCACCGCGCATGGCTGTGAGCGTGTCATCGCCGATAATGCCATCCAGGCCATGCTTACCCAAGGGTTTGTCCATGATATACAGGACAGATTGGATTTTCTGATCACGCGGATTGGCTTTTAACGACATCACACACCACCTTTTATTATTGCCTAATGGTATATGAAAATATCTAATGAATTATTAAATATGGAATTTCAAGGAATTACTGGCAGTCCGGCAGGCCGCAATCCTTGGTTTCGATCTCCAGTGACGAATGCTCAATATGAAACTTCGCCAGAACCCCGCGTATCCCGTCCCTGACCTGATCTGAATTAGCCCCCTCATCCACCACGACATGAGATTCCAGAGCCGTGCGCTGTTCGTCCAGGCGACGTATGTGCAGATGGTGAATACTGGCGACGCCGGTCACAGCGGCCATCTCGGCCATAATATGATCGAGGTTGAGGTGATCAGGTGCCCCATCGATCAGGATATTCACGACAGATGGCATATCATGACAGGCATGCCAGATAATATAGGCCGAGATAAAAAGTGTAATCAGCGGGTCGATCCAATTCCACCCTGTCTGCAGGATAATAAAACCGGCAATAATCACCCCAAGTGATGAAAGACTATCCGCCAGATTGTGCAGAAACGCGGCCCGGACATTCTGCGATGTCTTTGAATCCCGCAGCATTAGGCCGACCGTAATCATATTGATGACAAAGGCGATACCGGAAATGATAATGACCGTCAGACCGCCAATTGGCTCCGGATTCAGCAAGCGTCCAATCGCCTCACCCGCCAGCCACAGTGACAATAGGATAAGCGACAGGAAATTCGTATAAGCGGACAGGGTTTCAACCTTGCGGTAGCCATAGGTCCGCTTGGCATCCGGCTTGCGCCGGGCGATTTTCTGCGCTGCCAAGGCAATCAGTAGTGTTGCCGCATCCGAAAAATTATGAACCGCTTCGGCAATCAGCGCGAGGCTTCCCGATAGAATGCCCCCGACAATCTGCGCGAAGGTCAATCCGACATTCAGTACAACGGCCCATGTAAGGCGCGCATCTTTCGACAGATGGCCGTGCCCGTGATGATGGTGATGACCGCAATTATGGCTGTGGGAATGACTCATGCCACACAATACCGCAGTTAAATGCCTGCGGCAAACCCTGTCTTATCAGGCGATCTGGAACCGCATATGGCTTGGAACCTGTTGCCACGCTATACGTGTATTATTCAGGCATTTATACAAATCATCGGGAGTCAAAACGCGCTGAGATTCACTTGTATACATCTCGCCTTCTTTCATACCAAAGGCTTCGCGTAACTTCTTGTCATCCTCAATGATTTGACATGACACTTTCCCGGCAAAGACGCGGATTAGTTTATGAGGTCCAACAATCGCCAGATTGCGGCTTACCGAATTTTCGGCGGCAATCGCAAACTGCATGGTCAAAGGTAGAGAGTCACGGATATTTACGCATCCTAACCATTCCAGAATACGGCCCTGCCCCTGCTTAACGGTCAAAGTTTCAACATTATCATCAGGCAACAGAATAGATGGGGTAAAACCGCGATTTTTTGTCATGACACACTCTCTAAGTTTCTTTGTTTTTCAGTTCCGAAGGGATTAACAAATACCCATAATTTATGTCAAGAAAAACAGGCCCTTACAGGCCTGCTTTTTTGAAAGATCAGCTATGTTGAATTAAGCCGCCGCTTTGGCAGATACGCCTTCGGCCTCACTGGCCTTCTGGAATGACGCGCGCTTGGTGACATCGGCAAAAACCCGCTGGGTATTCGGCCCAAAGGTCAATGGGTTCGGTTGTGCCCAGCTGGAATACAAGGTCATCATGATATCGGCGATGGTCAGGTGTTCCCCGGCCAGGTATTTATTGGCTGATAGACGGTTTTCAACGTCATTCCACAAATCCTGAACCTTGGCCCAGGCCGCATTTATCGCCTGTTCCTTGGCGGCAGCATCGATATCCAGTCTTTTCAAAAAGAAGACACGGCTATAGGTCGGATGCAATGTGGAATTACAGAACATCATCCATTCAACGGCGGCCTGATGTTCTGGCCCGTGCTGCGGCAGAAGTTTGGTCGGGTGCTTTTCGGCCAGATAGCTGATGATGGCCGCGCCCTCCCGGATAACATGCGAACCATCCAATAAGACAGGCACTTGCCCACGTGAATTGATTTTCAGGAAGGAAGTTGAGCGTGGCTGGCTGAGGTCCACTTTTTCAATTTCATAGGGTACGCCAATTTCATTAAGCATGACATGTTGAACCATTGAACATGCGCCCGGTGAATAATAAAGTTTATACATGGTGGTTTTCTCCTGCGTCAGTTGTTAGTATCTGTGACGTAATCTTATTCCTGAATAAATCCAGAGGTCCATACCATGAAAATCACATATTTCGGTCATTCCAGTTTTTCGGTGGAAATCAATGGGTTGAATATATTATTTGATCCTTTTATTTCCGGAAATCCGGCGGCAAAACATGTTAATGTCGATTCAATCCCGGCTGATTTCATCCTGATATCGCATGGGCACCTGGACCATGTGCTGGATGTTGAAGCCATTGCCAAGCGTACGGGAGCCAAGCTGATTGGGCCATTCGAAGTCATTGAGTGGTTTGGAAAAAAGGGCCTGACCAATACGCATGACATGAATCACGGTGGCCAATTCACTTTTGACTTTGGCACGGTGAAGTGCGTGAACGCGGTGCACTCCTCATCAATGCCGGACGGCTCATACGGCGGCAACCCGGTTGGGTTTGTCATCACGCCGCAGGGCAGCCGTAAGTCATTCTATTACAGCGGTGATACCGCCCTTACCTATGATATGCGCCTGATTGGTGAAGATTATGAGGTCGCGGTGGCCCTGCTGCCGATTGGCGATAACTATACAATGGGTATCCACGATGCCGTGCGCTGCGCCGAATTCGTGGGGACACATACGGTGGTTGGTTTACACTACGACACCTTCCCACCAATACAGATAAACAAGGACGAAGCGATTGCCTCGTTCCGCAAAACGGGTAAAAACCTGCTATTGCCCAAAATCGGGGAGACGATCCTGATTGATCAGTAGCTCCCGAGGTTCCGGCCCGGCTTTGGAGTCTGCCAGAGCTTGATCATCCAAATAGTCTGCTCTTGCCATGACCGCACGACCGACTTTACCTAAAGAAGATATCTCAAAACGATCAGCCAGGCGTTCCATACGCCCCCCGATGCGATAAAGAATATATAAACCTGTATTAACTGCTGAATCGGCTACGCTGCTAAATGCAGCACCCATATTTATTTTCATATAAAACACACCTGCCGCGCTATTTTTAGCAGAACCCATGGAATAAAAGCAAGAAAACTGGATTTTTTGCAGAAAACACCCCATATTGGAAATATGAGCATCATCGTCACGCCGACCGCCTATAACCGTATCGAAGAAATCCGCGCCAAAAAGGGCGATAACGACCTTTATTTGCGAATTGCCGTGTCCGGTGGCGGGTGCTCTGGCTTCAAATATGATCTTAGTTTTGATACACAAGTATCTGAAAATGATAATATTTTGGATGATGTAGTCGTCATCGACCCTGATTCTGCCCCCCTGCTTCAAGGGGCAATATTGGACTATGAAGTCACCATGATGGGTGAAAACTTCAAGATTAAAAATCCGAACGCGACATCCGGCTGCGGCTGTGGCGAATCCTTCGCCGTTTAAGGTATTTTCCCATGCATAGAATCGCCTCCTGGAACGTCAATTCGGTGAAAGCCCGGCTCGACCACCTCCAGAAATGGCTGCAATTGCAAAAGCCGAATATCGTGTTCCTGCAGGAACTTAAAGGCGAAACTTTACCCGATGTATCAAATGATTATCTGAGCCATTACGTGGGCCAGAAAGCCTATAACGGTGTGGCAATCCTCAGTGACAGCAAACTGGACATCATAAATACCCGCCTGCCGGGTGATGACAATGATGAACAGGCCCGTTTTCTGGAAGTCGATTGGAACGGCCTGCGGCTGATTAATATCTACCTGCCTAACGGCAACCCCATGGGAACCGAGAAATACGACTATAAACTGGCCTGGATGGAACGGTTGTATGCCCACGTGAAACATCTCCGCGAAAATGGCGTTCCTTTCCTGATTGGTGGCGATTTTAACGTTATTCCCGAGGATATTGACTGTTTTAACCCCGAATTATGGCGCGGCGATGCGCTTTTTCACCCAAAAACGGTCCGCCAGTTCCGCAAATTGATTAATCTGGGCCTGACCGATGCTCTCCGCGTCTATAACCGGGACGCGGAAACCTATACATTCTGGGATTACCAGGCCGGATCATGGCAGCGGAATAACGGTATCCGCATCGACCATTTTCTGCTGTCCCCCGAGCTAACGGACCGCCTCCAGTCCTGCCGCATCGACAAAGACCCGCGCGGATGGGACAAAGCCTCCGACCACACCCCCATTCTCATTGAATTAGCTACACAATCTGGATAATCCGGCTTTTAGTGGCACGCTTCCCATGGTAGACTCGCAGACGTTCTAAAGGGGTTCTCTCATGTCACGCTTTCCGAATATTCTTGCTCTGTGCCTTTCCGCTTCCTTGCTGACTGCTGGCTGTTCGCCGCAGGCAGACGTGAGTGTTCTGCGCGATGATGTTGTTAAACGCACCGCCATGCCGGTTTTCATGCTGCCGCGTGATATTAAAACAGACCCCTTTGTTTTCAAAGTTCAGGAACGCGTTTATAAGCGCGGTGAGCCGACTACTATTTACCTTGAAGGTGATGGCGCGCCCGGCATGAAGCCAGCCAGCAGCCCAACCCCGGAAAATCCGGTCGCCCTGCGCCTTGCCGCCCAGGATGGTGATGCAAACGTCATCTGGCTGCCGCAGCCATGCCAGTATTTCCCGCATTGGAAAGATGGCAAAGGCTGCCCGTCCGAATACTACAACGCCAAGCGTTATTCACCGGAAGTAATTGAAAGCTATAATGCCGCGCTGAATAATATCAAAGCCTGGTACAATATCCCGTCCTTCCATCTGGTCGGTTATGACGGCGGCGCTGCCCTCGCGGTTATCCTTGCCAGCCAGCGTTCGGATATCTTATCCCTGCGCACCGTTGCGGGTAATCTTGACCCGAAAATCACCGCGCAGGTCAACGGCGTACCATTTACCGATGGGGCATCGCTGAACCCGCTGGACTTCTCCGCTGGTATCGCAAACATCCCGCAGCGTCACTTTTTGGGTAAACTCGATGTGGTTACCCCGCCGATTGTCTATAACAACTTCGCCCAAAGCGTGGGCAATGGCCGCTGCCTGAACGTCTCAATGGCCGATAACGCCGACCACGCCGATGGCTGGGTCGAACAATGGAAAGTCCTGAAAGCCATGCCGATGGACTGCGCCCAGCCTGCCGAACCGGTCCCGGTTCCGTTTGATCCGACGCCGCTGGATGGCGACAAATACAAAACCAAAAAGAAAAATTAATATTTTCAATAGCTTATATGAAATCAGGGGCCTCACAGCCCCTTTTTTCATGCCCCTATCCCAACATTGCAAAAAATTGAGGTTGAGGGAAGCGCCCCGCAGGGTGATCTGGGTTATCTTAATTTTGTAGTCACTTAATGCAGTTCAGACCCCGATTTTCTTGAAGGAAAATACGTCTAACAATGCTAAATGTATTCAGGCCGTACCCAGTCAACGAGGGGGCGGCCTGAACTTTTTTACAGGATATATTGTGCGTATTTTAGTCGTCGAGGATGATAACAGCCACGCCCAGTTCGTCAGGGATGGATTTAAGCAGTCAGGCCATAATGTGGACATGGCCAAGGATGGTATGGATGGGCTCTTCCTGGCCACCGAAGAACAATATGACGTGATTATCATGGACCGTATGCTGCCCAAGCTCGACGGTTTGTCGGTCGTTCAGACGCTGCGCAATGCAGGTAATAATGTTCCAGTGTTGATTCTAAGCTCGCTCAGCCGTGTCGATGAACGCATCAAGGGCCTGAAGGCAGGTGCCGATGATTATCTCAGCAAACCCTTTGAATTCGGTGAATTACTGGCCCGTGTCGAAGTCCTCGCACGCCGCCGCGCCCCGGAACAGACCGAGCAGACATCATTACAGGTGGGTGATCTCGATATGAATCTCCTGACCCGCGAAGTCACGCGGCAAGGTCAGAAACTGGACCTGCAGAATAAAGAATTCCAACTGCTGGAATTCCTGATGCGCCGTGTGGATCAGGTTGTCACGCGCACCATGCTGCTCGAAGGCGTGTGGGACTTCCATTTTAGCCCCAACACGAACCTCATTGACGCGCAGATGAGTAAACTGCGCATCAAGGTCGATAAACCTTTTGATAAGCAGCTCATCAAAACTATCAAAGGCGTGGGATATAAAATAAGTGCCAAAGCCTGATACCATCCTCAAAAGCTTCTCGTTCCGCGCAGGATTGCTGATTTTTCTCGGTCTCTGCGTTACGCTGCTGACTCTGCGTGTACTCATGTATTATCAGTCGGTCGACGCCACCTATGACGATGTACGCAACCTGATTAACGCGCATGCCTTTGAAATGGACCAGGCGATGGAAGCCGGCGGCGTATACCAGTTGAAAGATAATATCGACGCGCTGGTTACCCAGGGGCAGGATAAAAATCTTTACCTCGGGCTGCGCGGCACACGCTACGTGTCCGGGAACTTTACCGCCTGGCACGAAATCGAACCACCGACAGAAGACGGCGGAAAATTTCGCGAATTATATATCCCACGCGAGGGAATGCAGCCCCTGCACCTGATGATTAAAACCCTGCATTTCTCGAAAAAAATCACGCTCGTTATCGGCTATGATATTCACCAGATCGACTCGCTGCATCATTCACTGCACATCATCCTGTTCAAGAATATCCTGTTATCGCTGTTTATCTCTCTGGTACTCAGCTTCCTGATTATGTGGCTGTTGAACCGCCATCTGCGCAAATTCAACAAGGCCTGCGAAGCCGTGATGGGTGGTGATCTGCAGTACCGCATTAAAACAGTGGGCGGTTATGACCAGTTTGAACATCTGGCTCAGAACCTGAATGAGATGCTGGACTGGAATTCCACCCTCCTCTCAACCGTCGCGGAATCCAGCAACGCCATCGCGCATGATATGCGTACGCCCATCAGTCGCATTCGCATGAAGCTCAGTACCATTTGCGAACGCCCGGACCTTGATAAAGAGACGCGCAAACAATTGCAGCAGAACATAGCCATGATCGATAAAATCGTGGTAATGTTCGACAATATCCTGAATATCGCCAAAGCTGAATCACGCGCCGGGACCGAATTTTTCGAGGATGTAGATATCCGGCAACTGGTGCAGGATGTCATCGAATTTCATGAATCTATTTTTGAAGATAAACAAATCAAGCTGACCTGTTCCCTGCCCGATACGCCCGTCTATCTGCGTGGTGATAAACAATTGCTGGGACAGGCATTTGTGAACCTGATCGATAACGCGGCTAAATACACGCCCGAAGCTGGTCATGTCGCCGTGTCCCTCACCCAGCAAAACAGCGAAATAAGGCTGACGGTGGCCGACAATGGCGGTGGCATGCCGGATGAATTGCTCGAAAAAGCTAAAGACCGTTTCTTCCGCGCCGACCGCAGCCGTCATACGCATGGTTTTGGCCTGGGTCTGAGCCTCGTCAACGCCGTGGCCGCGCTTCATAATGGCAGACTGGCATTGCGTAATGCCGATAACGGATTGCAGGCCACAATTATATTTGGGCAGGTTGCCCAACTAAAAGTCGCTTAAGCGTTAACATTAAATGAGTTATATTTTTAAACTTTATAGCTCATCCGATAAATGAAAAATGATCCTTAAAGACTTGAATATAATTCATAAATATAACATAGGGAAAAATGGTGCTGCCGAGAAGGATTGAACTTCCGACCCCGTCCTTACCAAGGACGTGCTCTACCACTGAGCTACGGCAGCATTCGCATGAAGCGGGCCATTATTTACAATATCCCGCCCTATATGTCACCCCCTAAAAACCTGTTTTTAGGCATTTTTTTCGGCGACAATGAAAAAGCCGGGTTTCCCCGGCTTTTCTTGAATTTCACAGACTTACTGGCCTGCTGCACGTTGAAGGATAGGAAGTTCATCCTGAGCACTGGCGGCTTGCGCGGCCTTGGCTTCCTTCACGGGGAAGTCAGACTTCCCCTTATGCGACTTTTTTTCAGAGGAGGCTCCTTTGCCTCCTAAAGGGGTAATTTTGCCGTCAATGGTGGCACCGGCTTCAACGGCCAGCTCTTTGTAGGAAATCGCGCCAGTGATGGACCCGGTGGCACGTACCGTCAGACGACCGTTTACGGTCAGATCGCCCTCAAATTTTCCGGCGATAGTGGCTTCGTCAATTTCAACGGTGCCATAGAACATACCGGTTTCTGCAATTTCCAGCATACTGGCGCCCTTCAGGGCAGCCTCGACCGTACCTTCAACGATCAGCATATCGCATGACTCGATCTCACCGGACATGGTGATGCCCTGGCCGATAATCAGACGGCGGGCTTTTGGGTCAGCAGATGACGCTGCGCTGGCGGAAGAGGATGGCATGCCATACGCAGCTGGATATGCAGCGTAAGCCGGGGCGGCTGCACGTGGTGCCGCTGCTGCCATCGGAGCTGCCGCAGGCTGGCCTGGGCGCTGGAACGGGCTGGACGGAATATCTACCGAACGGTCAGCCGCACTGTCGGCTGCTTCGGGCGTTTGGGATGTTTGATTCATGGCTTGGCTTTCTCCTTGTGCCGGTGAAGTTGGAGAGTTGGGTGTTGTAGGACGATGAAACATTGACTGTTTAACCTTTCCAGTTTGGTTCGTAAATACACGCAGCAGACATGTCTGACTGCACATTATATTGTTGTCCGTTGGGATGTTGCCAAATTAGCACAGAGTCGGGATTTCGCAAGCCTTTAAATCAGCCAGAATGAAAATACCCATATATTTTTTCGGCCAAATCCCATGAGATTCCCTCGACTTTTGCCAAATCTTCCACGGTGGCATCCGCTACGGCTTTGGCTGATCCGAAATGTAATAATAATGCTTTCTTGCGCTTTGGCCCGACTCCCGGAAGCTCATCAAGCTGACTGACACCTGTTGCCATTGCCCGGCGGGTACGATGCGTACCGATGGCAAAACGGTGTGCCTCATCCCGCAAACGCTGCAGGTAATGTAATACAGGGTCGTTGATGGGCAATTGGAACATATCACGCCCGCGCATGAAGAATTTCTCACGCCCTGCATTACGGTCTTCCCCTTTGGCAATACCAACCACGGTCAGCTGATTTGAAATACCTAACTCATCAAACACTTCATATACGGCATTCAACTGCCCCAGCCCCCCATCGACCAGCACGATATCCGGCCAGTTCTCATCATCCGACGTCACCTTGCCAAAGCGGCGTGCCATGACTTCACGCATCATGCCGTAATCATCTGCCATCGCCGCCGATTTTATATTAAACTTGCGGTATGAATTTTTCTCGAACCCTTCCGGCCCCGCTACGATAAATGCGCCGATCATATTCGTGCCGGAAACGTGACTGTTATCATACACCTCAATACGCTTCGGGGGCACATCCATCATGAATAATTCGGCCACTTGCTCCAGATATTTGCCGTCAGTCTGACGTTGCAGCAGATTCCGCTGCAATGCCTCCTCTGCATTTTGAATGGCAAAATCGACGAACTCCCTTTTCTGCCCGCGCGATGGGACAGTAATGACCACCTTGCGCCCGGTCGCTGACGATAATCCCTCCTGCAACAGGCTGATTTCGCTAGGTTCCAGACTGACAATAATTTCCGGCGGCACTGGCTTCCCCTCGTAAAACTGCGCCAGAAAACTGGCCATAATCTCGGATTCGGTTTCGCTTTCGGTATGCACGGGAAACAGGGAACGGTTGCCAAAGCTTTGCCCGCCACGAAAAAAGAAGACCTGGATACAGACCTTCCCTGCCCGCGTCACCATCGCAACGACATCGGCATCACCGAGCGCCATTCCATTGATACGCTGTTTCGATTGTATCTGGGTCAGAACGCGGATACGGTCACGCAAGGATGCTGCCAGTTCGTAATCCTGCGCGGCGCTGGCCGCCAGCATGTCATGCTGTAACTTATCCTGCACCTGACGGCTCTTGCCAGACAGGAAATCGCGCGCGCTATTGGCCTGCTGCATGTAATCATCATGGGTAACTTTATTGACGCAGGGCGCGGTACAGCGCTTGATATGGTATTGCAGACAGGGCCGGGTCCGGGCGGCAAAATACGAGTCACTGCAATTACGCAGCATAAACACACGCTGCAACAACATCAGTGTTTCATTCACCGCATAGCCACTCGCGAATGGACCGAAATAAGTCCCCTTTCTATCGGGCTTGCCACGAAACTTGGTAATCAATGGATATGGATGGTCCTCCGTCATCAGAATATAAGGATAGGATTTATCGTCTTTCAACAGGACATTATACGCAGGCCGCAGACTTTTTATCAGATTGGCCTCCAGCAGCAGCGCCTCAACTTCCGTCTGCGTATGGATAAATTCCATTTTGCGGGTCTCGGCCACCATGCGCTGGATACGGTGCGGCAGTTTTTCAATCCGCGTATAATTGATGACCCGTTTCTTCAGCGATTTGGCCTTACCAACGTAAAGAACCTCCCCTTTTTCAGACAGCATGCGGTACACGCCCGGCACGTCTTTCAGCCGCGACACCTCGTCGCGGATGACCGCGATACCTACAGAAAATATGGTTTCCAGGGGATTTTCTGTCATGAAGCCCGAACGGAATTACACTAAAAAAATTGCTTATTACATAAAATTTGTTGACGTAAGCACCCTAAATCATTTAATAAAAACAATCGATATAATGGAACTGTTGATATCAAGTCTTCTGGGGATCTCAACGGATAACATAGACAAGAAACCGACCTGCGTCCAGTGACGCAGGCCGCAAACATGTGGGAGAAACAAACCAATGAAGTCATTACTGCGTAACATTCATACGACTACCCCTCCTTCACCCGGTGATTATTCCTCTCTTGTCGCTACGCTGGAACAGGCAGCGGCACAGGGAATAATAATCCGCGACCTTGCACTTAACGGGGCCGATCTGCGTCATGCCAATCTTGATGGCGCAACCTTTATCAATGTAAGTTTTCAGGATTGCGACCTGACAGGCGCGAATATGAGTGAATGTAAATTCGCCGACTGCAACTTCACCCTGACGCGACTGCACGATACGTGTTTCTGTTATTCGGATTTCCAGTCATGCCGTTTCGACAGTGCTTTTTACTCATCGACCGACATCTCCGAAGCCTGCTTCAGCCACTGCATTTTCCGCGGTCATGGCATTCATAATCTTAATCTCGCGCAGGCTTATTTAATAGAATCATGCGCATTCCCCTGCTCCTCCGTAACAAAGCTATGCGGAAGCAACGCTTTGACTCACCATGAAAATCCATCACAGCCCCATACCAAAGATATAGAGCAGCCTCAAAATACTACTACTTTCGATTGAGTTCTCATGGCTCCAATTTTAATAATCCGTTAGCCCCCTCTCCTTTAAAATTTAAGAATAGTTAAAATAAAATAATGTTTTATTTTGAAAAAAATAAATTATGAGGGGCTGTGTGTGCGTTTTTATACCAAAATACAATCTATAGGTGCCATTTACATCGAGTGCTCGTTTACTTTTGGCTTAACCCCATTGTACAGCTTTAGCAAACACCAAAAGGAAACTATCATTGACCTTCCTTGGACACATATTATATTCACCCCAAGGGAAAGTTTCTATAATGAAAAAGACATCGACCTTCGCGGCCCCCAGTTTTACCGGAAGTCCCACGGCACAGCTTCTGAATCTTCTGCGGGCGATTCAAAAGATCGACCCAGAGTTCCCAATACAGTACGCATTGTGTCTGGTGGAAATCGCCGAAAACGAAGGGTGCTCTCTGACTAATCTTGCCGAAAAGACGGGCCTTGCCCTCTCCACTGTGTCCCGCATTACCGGGGCCTTATCCAACTACAGGCAAAAAGGTCAGCCTTATGGTTTTATTGATATGCGCGTTTCCCCAACCGAACGGCGCCGCAAAGAGCTCTACTTAACCAATTCCGGCAAAGCAGCTCTGCGCAGCTTGTTATCTGCTCTTGAAAAATAATCATATTCCCCGTAAACATCTGTTTCTTGATCATCGACCTAATGATCGAGACATGATGCAAATCGAAGGATTTTGTGTCGAAAATAATGTTTTTTGAGAACCGTATCGCAACGTACATTTGAGTACGTGAGAAACGGAAGCGCAGAAAAATGTTATTTGCAGACTAAAAGACTGGAATTGGCACATGTCGGAAGGCCCCGTGGCGAAATAGGTAGACGCAGCAGACTTAAAATCTGCAGCCTGGTAACGGGCGTGCCGGTTCGATTCCGGCCGGGGCCACCA
>CAMLMM010000060.1 GCA_946481105.1 uncultured Alphaproteobacteria bacterium | reverse complement strand
GACGACGCAGCAGCAGGGACATCTGACGGTAAGCAACAGCCTGTTTGGACAAGTCGTCATAAACTGCCAGGGCGTGCATACCGTTATCACGGAAGTATTCGCCCATCGCACAACCTGTGTACGGAGCCAGGAACTGCATTGGCGCCGCGTCGGACGCAGTTGCAGCCACGACGATGGAATATTCCATCGCGCCAGCCTCTTCGAGTTCTTTTACCAGTTTAACAACCGTCGAACGTTTCTGACCGATGGCCACGTATACGCAATACAGGTGGTCTTTTGGATTGCTGGATGCATTCACTGATTTCTGGTTGATGATGGTGTCCATAGCCACAGCAGTTTTACCGGTCTGGCGGTCACCGATGATCAGCTCGCGCTGGCCACGGCCGATCGGCACGAGAGCATCGATAGCTTTCAGGCCTGTCTGCATTGGCTCATGCACCGATTTACGCGGAATAATACCTGGGGCTTTCACTTCGACGCGGCGGAATTCTTTGGCATTCAGCGGACCTTTGCCGTCAATCGGGTTACCCAGCGCGTCAACCACGCGGCCCAGCAGTTCACGACCAACCGGCACTTGAACGATTTCACCGGTACGCTTGACGATATCGCCTTCTTTAATCGCGCGGTCATTCCCGAAGATAACGATACCAACATTGTCGGTTTCGAGGTTAAGCGCCATCCCTTTGATGCCGCCCGGGAACTCAACCATTTCGCCGGCGCGAACGCTATCAAGGCCGTAAACGCGGGCAACGCCGTCACCTACGCTAAGAACCTGGCCGACCTCGGCCACATCGGCCATCGCGCCGAAATTGGCGATCTGTTTGGTCAGGATGTCGGAGATTTCTGATGCACGGATATCCATTTTATACTTTTCCTCTTATTAAAAATTAGGCTGCTTGTTGGTTGCTGCCCTGTGACAGGGCTTGTTGTAAACGTGTAAGTTTCGATTTGACCGAGTCATCGATCATGCGTGATCCGATGGTAACGACCATGCCACCTAAAAGGCTTGGATCAACGGAAAGCGACAGATGAACCTGCTTCCCTGTCTTCTTGGCCAGTGTTCGGGAGAGTTCTTCCTGCTGCGTGGCGGAAAGCGGTTGCGCGGATTTCACGTCGGCATTCAGGATACCAGCTCGCGCGGCAATTGCTTTGCGGAAGGCCTGAATGATAATCGGAAGATCGGCAACGCGGCGATTCGCAGCCAGGACACCCAGAAAATTCAGCGTCAGTTGGTGGAACCCGGCACGGGATGAGATGTCTTTGAGAATAGCCAGTAAAGTGCCTGCAGACATGACTGGGTTTGCCAGAACGCCACTCAACTGGGCATTCTCGGTAATCATTTTTTCCAGGGAAACCATATCGTTTTCAATGGCCGGGAGGGCATTCGCTGATGCGGCAACATCAATCAATGCCATTGCGTACCGTTTCGCCAGAAGGCGGCCAGCACCATTTGCGGAGGAGGATTTTGCCAATTCCTGATCCTTTCAAGAAGCTTCAATTCTTAGGTTTTTAGTTGGCGTCTGGGTAGCATATCCCTGCCCCATACGCAAGCGAAGAATGGACTAAAAACAGGCTATTTTTTAGCCTGTTGCTGACGATTATAGGCTAATTCGGCATCGCTCAGCTGAAATCCTGCAACAATCTGGAATTTGCTGGCATCCTGTCCGGGAGAAAGAGGGATTGTCTGACGCAGGCGGTCTTGCTTATGTATTGACATATTTCCCTTATCATAGACCATGGATAAGGCAAACACGTCCTTGGAAAGGATTTGTCCGGTTGGAGAAATAACCGTAAGGAAATATGGATAAGTGTAATTCGCTTGTCCGTTCAGGTCTTTCAGCCCCACTGGCCCTAAAGTCCCTGCAAAATCCAGCGAAATTTCAAGAGTGACGCTAGCCGGAGCCGTCTGGCAGGTGGCTGATACATTTTCCAGACGCGCCGCGGCAATCATATTTTCTGCCGATGTATTTGCTGGGTTATTAAACTGGCTAATGCCTCCCAGTTCCTTCAGAACCTTGACTTCCGGGCAACCCGCCCCGGTTTGGGCAATGAGTGCATTGGCGTTTTCGGTCGTTGCCGGGGCAGCGGTACCTGCTTTTGGTGTGCGCAATGAATCTGCCCAGTTGTTGATGGATTCACCCGCAGACGAGACAGCTTCGCAACCACTCAGCGCCAAGGTCAGGGCCATTCCCAGAAAAATAACTTTAACGGATGAAAATGCCTGCATTCTATATCTCCTGTGACGTAACAATAGCTAAAAGAAAAAGCGTGGCAAGTCCCCTTTCAACTGTGGTGTCAATCTGCTACCTCTTTCATTATGAATCAGTCATTTCCCCCGCTTAATATACTCCTCTGTGCGCCGCGCGGATTCTGCGCTGGCGTGGATCGTGCCATCCAGATTGTTGAGCGTTCGCTGGAAAAATACGGGGCGCCCGTTTATGTCCGGCACGAGATAGTCCATAATAAATACGTCGTGGAAAACCTGCGCAGCAAAGGCGCTGTCTTCGTTGAAGAACTGGATGAAATTCCGAATGACGGCCAGCCGGTGATCTTCTCGGCGCATGGCGTGCCAAAATCCGTTCCGGCGGCCGCCCAGCAACGCGCGATGTTTTACATCGATGCCACCTGCCCGCTAGTAACCAAAGTTCATAACGAAGCTGAACGTCACTATAAAATGGGGTTAACCATTATTTTAATTGGCCACGCTGGTCATCCCGAAGTTGTCGGCACAATGGGCCAGTTGCCACCGGGCAGTGTCTATCTGGTTGAAACTGTCGAAGATGTCGAAAAGCTCGAAGTGCCTGACCCGACGCGCCTTGCCCATTGCTCGCAGACAACCTTATCGGTTGACGACACGGCGGCTGTCGTTGAGGCGCTTAAAAAGAAATTTCCGGCAATTGTCGGGCCGAACAAGGAAGATATCTGTTACGCCACAACCAACCGCCAGATGGCGGTCAAGGAGATAGCGCCACGCTCCGACGCCGTATTCGTTATAGGTTCGCCAAACTCCTCCAACTCCAACCGCCTGGTCGAAGTGGCAAAATCCTATGGCTGTCCGAATGCGCACCTTGTGCAGGATGCAACCCATATTCCTTGGGAATCGCTGCAGAATGTTAAAACGCTGGGCTTAACCGCTGGCGCATCTGCCCCAGACATTTTGATTCAGAATGTCATCGATGCTTTAAAACACCGTTTTACAGTTTCTGTTGAGGAAGTTGTGCTGGCGCAGGAAAATGTCGTGTTTAATATTCCCCGACTGCTGCGCGAAGCTGAAGAAGCCAGCAAGGCGGCCTCATTGTGATACTTGATTCAATTCTCCACCCCTACTCGCTCATTTTTTTGACTGCCTTTGTTGCTGGCATCATAAGCCCCCAGTTTCATAACCGCCGCAAAATGATGGCGGCGAAAACAGTCGGGGATGGTTTAACAGGTCTTTATCTCTACCTGATGGGCGGATTGTCGGGTGCCGCTGGTGCTGGAATTGCTGCTATCGGCGCTTTGATACAGGCTTTAACGCCGCATCATTATTTAAGGCAAAGTGCCATTCCCCGCGTGATATTCGCCTCTATCCTCTCGGCAGCCTGCATTTATTTCAGTTACCGCACGCCACTCGATATCCTGCCTATATTAATGACAATAATTTGCCGCTTTGGCGAGTTACAGTCCCGTGCGCAGCGTATCCGCCTTGTGTACTGGGTTACGAGTTTTCCGTGGATGGCGTACCACCTGATGAATGGTTTCTACCTGCCGCTTGCGGCATGTGTTGCCCTGAACATTTCCTTGATTCACAGTATGTACCGCCACCGTCATGCGCCGATACTCAATCATGACGACGACGATAGCAAAACGGGTTGATCATGGCTGTTTTTACCTCTCTTAGCCACGAAGATATTCTGCTCATTTTAACGTCTTATCGACTGGGCAAATTAATATCTTATGAGGGGATATTACAGGGTGTAGACAATACCAATTACAAAATTATCACGGATACCGGGCCTTATATTTTGACTATATTTGAAAGCCGTATCCATCCGCAGGATATTCCTTTCTTCTTAAATCACATGGCGCATATAGCAAAGAATGGGATTGCGTGCCCAGCCCCTGTTGCGCGTCAGGATATGGATTTGACCGGGACAATACATGGAAAAGTCTGTGCTATATTTTCGTTTCTGCAGGGGCGTGATGTTAAACCGGATGAAATAACCCCGGCCTTATGCGCCGAACTTGGTAATCTGGTGGGACGCATGCACGTTGCTGGCCAAACCATGCCCCAAACACGTGGCAATTCCATGTCGTTTGACGCATGGACCATACGGCTTGGCAAAGTTGGTGATAAGGCCGAGCAGATTGAAACTGGACTCACGTCATTCCTGTCATCGGAAATGGGATTTATTCAGGCCAACTGGCCACAAAATCTTCCGCAGGGAAACGTCCATCTCGATTTATTCCCGGACAATGTTTTTTTGTTAGATGAGCATATTCATGGGGTCATCGATTTCTATTTCGCTGCTACGGATTTTTTGGCATACGATCTTGCCATTATTATGAATGCATGGTGCTTTACCGATAATGGCAAATTCTTTGATAAAGAACGCTGGGATGCCTTGTTTCATGCATACGAATCTGTCAGACCATTCACGCCAGATGAAGTGAATGCGTTTTCAATTCTGGCCCGTGGGGCGGCAATGCGGTTTATATCCTCACGGCTACATGATCTGGTGTTCCACAACCCGCAAAATCAGGTCACGCCAAAAGATCCCATGGAATATATAAATATTATTAAATATCATAGAAATAATAGGTTTTTTTAACGTGACAGTTGAACTTTTTACTGATGGCGCCTGCTCAGGAAATCCCGGCCCTGGTGGCTGGGGGGCCCTTCTGCGTTATAAAGGTAGCGAGAAAGAATTATCCGGCGCCGAAGCTGACACTACCAATAACCGTATGGAACTGACGGCGGCCATTGAGGGATTAAAGGCCATTAAACGTTCCTGCCATGTTACGCTTTATACTGACAGCAAATATGTCATGGACGGCATGATGGAATGGCTACCGGGCTGGAAAGCCCGTGGCTGGAAAACCGCAGATAAAAAGCCTGTTAAAAATCAGGATTTATGGATGCAACTTGATGAACAGGTTGCGCGGCACCACGTCAAATTCGTCTGGGTTAAAGGGCACAATGGACATATTGAAAATGAACGTGTTGATGAACTTGCGCGCATGGCGATTCTGACCCTCTAATTGTAATTATGGCATCTAAATTCTTATTGCTCTACACCGCAATCAGCCTATCATCTTTACGATGAGTTAACTTAAATCCTGTTTACTGTGGTAGCCGCGGATTCCCGCGCACTCTCAACCTTCAAAGGATAATCTTATTATGGCCGATAAAAACGAAACACCTTCCGGAAAAACTTTCACGCTGACCAATGACCAGAGCGGCGAAAAATGGGTTCTCCCTGTTGTTGAAGGGACAATCGGCCCGGCGACTATCGATATTCGCACCCTGTACGAAGATACAGACCATTTCACGCTGGACCCAAGCTTTACATCAACCGCAAGCTGCAAGTCGCGTATCACTTTCATTGACGGTGACAAAGGCATTCTGCTGCATCGTGGCTATGATATTAAGGCATTAGCGGAAAAAAGTAACTTTCTTGAAGTGGCCTACCTGCTTCTGTACGGCGATTTGCCGAACAAGCAGCAATATGACGAATTTCGCAAGAATGTGACCTATCACACGATGGTGCACGAACAACTGCAATTCTTCTTCCGTGGTTTCCGCCGCGATGCCCACCCGATGGCCGTTATGTGCGGTGTTGTGGGTGCCTTGGCAGCGTTCTATCACGACTCCCTGGATATTTCCGATCCGAAACAACGTGAAATTTCGGCGCACCGCCTGATTGCCAAGCTGCCGACATTAGCGGCTATGGCGTTCAAATATTCGATTGGTCAACCTTTTGTCTATCCACGTAACGACCTCGGATTTGCTGAAAACTTCCTGCATATGTGCTTCGCCGTTCCGGCCGAACCATACAAGGTCAACCCGATTTTTGCAGACGCTATGGACAAAATCCTGACTCTGCACGCCGACCATGAGCAGAATGCATCAACTTCGACTGTTCGCCTTGCCGGTTCGTCGCAGGCCAACCCATTTGCTTGCATCGCCGCTGGTATTGCGTCCCTCTGGGGTCCGGCACATGGTGGCGCTAACCAGGCCGTGCTCGAAATGCTGCAGGAAATCGGCCACAAGGACCGTATTCCTGAATTTATCCAGGGCGTGAAAGACAAAAAATACCGCCTGATGGGCTTTGGTCACCGTGTTTATAAAAACTATGACCCGCGCGCTCAGGTCATGAAAGAAACTTGTGACAAGGTTCTGAATGAACTGGGTATGACCAACGATCCATTACTTGAACTGGCTATGGGCCTTGAAAAAGTCGCGCTGACCGATCCGTATTTCGTCGAACGCAAACTCTATCCAAACGTGGACTTCTACTCCGGCATCATCCTTAAGGCGATGGGCTTCCCGGTTTCGATGTTCACCGTTCTGTTCGCGGTTGCCCGTACCGTTGGTTGGGTATCGCAGTGGAAAGAAATGATGGAAGAACCGTCAAACCGTATCGGTCGCCCACGCCAGCTCTATACTGGCGCAGCGCAGCGTGATTTTGTCAGTATTGATAAGCGCTCATAAGTAATTCTGAATATTTGGAAAACACCGCAGAAATGCGGTGTTTTTTATTTGCCAAAAATATGAAAATATAACTATTGGCCGCAATACAGCAATGTCACATTTTTGTGACAACAATAAAAGAAACATAGAAATTAAAGGCTTAGAAGCTTTCTCTCACTTGTCCAATAAGACTTGTCACTTTAAAATAACCCAGTTTTTGGCCTGTATTATTCAAGGCAAATGGTGCATTACAGGTGACCGGATTTTTATACAGTAATAATTAAGGATAATAACAATGGAAAAAGCCAAATTAGTTCGTACGACCGCGCTTGCTGCGTTGATGGTGACTGTCATGCAGGGACAGGCTTTTGCTCAACAGGTTCCTGGTTCTGCTGACGCAGGACGCATTGGCGGGCAATCGCAACAGGCACTGCCGACAGCTAAGGCGGAAGCACCTCTCAATGTAAAGGGGAACGCCCCTTTCAACGCCCCTCAGGGAGCCGAAAAAATTACTTTCGTTCTAAAAAAAGTTTCTTTTGATGGGATGACTTCCTATGCCGAGGCAGATCTGCGCGGCCTGTATGCCGACAAGATCGGCCAGACAGTTTCGCTGGCGGATATTTATTCCCTTGCTGCGAATGTCACTGCCAAATACCGTAATGATGGTTATATTCTGACTCAGGTTGTCGTCCCGCCTCAAACTATCGAAAATGGTGTTGTTCACCTGCGCGTTGTCGAAGGATCGCTTGACCAGATCCGCCTGGAAGGCCCCGGGGCGCAAGGCAGTGAAGCCGACGTTATGAAGCTTTATGTTGGTGAACTGAAGGCCAAGGGTGTCCTGAATAACAAAAACCTGGAACGCACCCTGCTCCTGATTAATGATCTGCCGGGAGTTACAGCGCGCAGTGTACTGTCGCCCTCCAAAACAAAAACGGGAATGTCAGACCTGACTATTGTGGTTGAACGCAAATCCTATGACGGTAATGTTGAACTCAATAATTATGGCAGCCGCTACCTTGGCCGCTGGCAGGCACAGGCTGGATTTGGGCTGAATTCGCCTTTTGGTCACAATGAACGCATTGACGGTCAGTTTGCTTATGCCCCATCCGGCAAAGGCATTACGCATGAATTGATTTATGGTGAATTGCGTGGCTCACTGCCGATTGGGAAATACGGTACGCGCCTGGAAGCAAATATGGGAGCGTCAAACACCGAACCAGGTCATACACTGGACCAGTTTGATGTTCTTGGGAAATCCCGTTTCGGCGGTGTCTCGGTATTCCAGCCATTTATCCGTTCCCGCGAACTCAACCTGAACGCTACTGCTGGAATCGATCTGCGCTCAACCGAAACCAAGAGCAATATCGACATTACCCGTGAAGATAAAATCACCGCCCTGCGCCTTGCCGGCCATATGGATTTTGTCGATACACTGTTCTCCGCCGCAGTCACCAGCACGAATATCGAACTGTCCAAAGGTCTTTCCATTCTTGGCGCAAGTGACAGCAATGACACAAACCTGTCACGCCCTGACGGTGACCCAACCTTTACTAAGCTGACCGCAGATGTATCACGTCTGGAACGTCTGGCGAATTCCTGGGCGCTGCAAACGTCCATCCGCGGACAAATGGCGAATGCTGCCTTGTTGAGCGCCGAAGAATTCGGTTTGGGCGGGGCAACCAATATCGGCCGTGGCTATGACCCATCCGAATTGGTGGGTGATGATGGGGTTAGCGGCTCGCTTGAATTACAGTGGACTCCTTCTTATCAACTCGCCTCTTGGCTGACCTCATACACCGTTTACGGTTTCTATGATATCGGCAAAGTCTGGAATGACGATGCAACATCACCTAGTCTTGAAGAGCAAAGCCTTGCTTCTGTTGGTTTAGGCTTCCGGACTGAAATTGGCAACTCAACCCGCGCAGGCATTATGCTGGCAAAACCACTCACACGCGATGTTGCGGCGGAGAATGACGATACATCCCGCCTGTTCGTGAATGTCAGTCATGATTTTTAATTAGCTGTAACAACAGATTTGATAAATGCCGCGGCTCTGTCTGCGGCATTTTCATTTGGATTGGGGGCCAGCATATATTCAAGTTTACGCGCGGACTCTTTCTGTATTTTACGTTCCAGCGGATTATCCAGCAGGTTAATCAGAACATTATAAATTTTGTCTGTTGTGGCATTATCCTGTACAAATTCCGGATAAACCTGATGACTCAGCAAGATATTTCCCAGATGGGCATATTTCGTTTTGACCATACGTTTAACAATCTGCCATGTCAGTTCATTCATACGGTATAAAATAGCATGAGGCACCCCGGCCAACGCAATCTCAAGTCCGACTGTGCCTGATACAGCTATGGCCGCATCCATAGATTTAAACGCATTCCATTTATCCGAAATATCGGATGTCACAATTATGGGGACACCCAAGTCCTTGAATGAATCCTGAATTTTTTCATGCCATTTTGGAAGAGTTGGAATCACAAAACCTATATGTGGGCGATCAACACTCAGGCGCAGTACGACCTCACGCAGAATGGGGATGCTGATTTCAAGTTCACTACGCCTGGACCCGCATAACAATCCAACCAGCGTCCTATCCTGTGGAAGATCATATTTGCTACGGAAGGCATTACCATCAGCAGTCAGCAATCCTGATTGCATCACCGGATGTCCGGCAAAAACGGATTTCAACCCTTCACGCTCAAAATAGATTGGCTCAAACGGGAATAGGCAGATCATGCCATCCAGGTATTCGGCAACTTTGCGCGCACGATCGGCTCGCCATGCCCAGACAGTCGGCGCCACATAATGAACAAGCTTGGCCCGAATACCAGACTTTTTAAGTTTTTTCTGTACACGAAAACAGAAATCTGGGGAATCAATTGTAATAACAACATCTGGATTAAATACGCGTATTGCCTGAACTGCTGTTGCAATGAGATTGATGAATTTTGGAATACGCGGCAAAACTTCACCAATACCCATGACAGACAACTCATCCATAGGAAAAAGGCTTTCTGGCAATCCCGATTCCAGCATGCGGAGGCCGCCAACGCCACGCAATTCAGCATCCGGATAGAGTTTTTTTAAAGAGGAAATCAAGGCCCCACCTAGCTGGTCGCCCGATGCTTCACCAGCAATGATGAATATTTTCATGTATTCCTCCCCACAAAGAACAATCCACCTTCATTACATGCAGTAATTACGGCAGGCAAATCAACAACCAATGTACGCCCGGCCTCCACCACCAGCCCGGCAAATCCGTTCTGGCGCAGTAATTCAATTGTCGTTACGCCGATAGTGGGCGCATCCAGTGCCATATCCTGTTGTGGTTTTGATACTTTAACTAAAATTTTGCGCCCAGGGGCGAATACGGATTTTATTAAGGCGCTTGTCCCCTTTTCATCTTCCTTTGCTACCACGCGACCTTCAGACATCACAATGGACTGACCTTTATCCTGTTGGCCATGCTCTTTGGCAATAACAATCCCTGTATCTATGGATAAATTGTCATTTTCATCAGGAGTCAGTACCCCCAGAATACCGACTGGGCATAGCAGTTCGGGCAAGTATTCCTGCACAGGATGAATTTCAAATCCGGCCGATTCCAGTTCGTGACGTACGAATTTCAACAGGCTGTCATCCCCCATGCCCATTACCCGCCAGATAATTTTAGCAAGTGTTTTTAACCCATAGGCATCCAGGTGCAGCTTAAAGAAATTAGGGCGTTTCAGATGGCCTACTATAACAAGTTTGCGAACACCGTGTTGACGAAAGAATGAGATAATGCCGCCAACCTGGCCCATGGAAAAATCATGAGTAATGACGTGAGGCATATTTTGACTGCTATCGAGTGTGGCGACAATCGGAACATACCCGGTTTGCAGCCATTTAGTGACTAAAAGCTGGGGGATAACACCGTTACCGGCAATCAGGCCGATTTTTTCTGGGGGGTGCATAACGGAAACCGCGTCTTGGCCCTGGCGAATTCAATAATCTGCATAACAGCGCTGGTTGAAGCAAAGTCATTGGCAACCATGTCTATACGCTGTTCCAGCGTGCCTTCTTCGCCAAATAATTCATTAAACGCACGTTGCAGATCACGTATCTGCTGCTTGTCAAAGCCGTTACGTTCCAACCCAATTAGGTTGAGGCCAGCCAGGAAAGCACGTTCGCCTTTAACGCGGCCATAGGGAATGACATCGCTCTCTACGCCTGACATGCCGCCAATAACAGCAAATGAACCAATACGCACGAACTGATGAACCGCCGCCAGTCCACCAATCAGCGCATGATCGCCTACGGTGACATGACCGCCCAGCGTCGCGTTATTCGCCATGATAACGTTATTGCCGATGATGCAGTCATGTGCCACATGCGTACTCATCATAAACAGACAGTTATCGCCGACGGCTGTCTTCATGCCGCCTGACTCCGTGCCCGGGTTCATCGTACAATGCTCGCGTATTTTATTATTCCTGCCAATGGACAGGATTGACGCCTCTCCGTGGTATTTCAAATCCTGTGGGGCATGACCGATGGATGCGAAGGGAAATATTTCCGTACCTTCACCAACTGTTGTGTGACCATCGACAGCCACATGCGATTTCAAAACAACCTTATCGTGAAGCTGAACGTTTGGGCCCACGACGCAATACGGACCAACACGAACATTGGCCCCTAACTGGGCACCCGGCTCGATAATAGCAGTTGGGTGAATTACTGTACTCATATATGCAAACTGCCCGACTTCGATCGAGTCCTCAAATCACGTTATTTTGCAGGATATTACGCTTTGTTTCCGTCGACGATCATCGCGGAATATTCAGCCTCGGCGCATAACTGCCCATCAACCATTGCCTCACCGCGGAACTTCCATACATTGCCGCGGGACTTCAGAGCTTTCACATGAATATGCATGCTGTCGCCCGGCACAACCGGCTTGCGGAACTTCGCCTGGTCAATTGTCATGAAATAGACCAGTTTATTCTGTCCAACCATACCCAGTGAATGTACCACAAGAATACCAGCTGTCTGTGCCATCGCCTCAACAATCAAAACGCCGGGCATAACTGGTGCTGAAGGAAAATGGCCCTGAAAGAAAGATTCATTAATCGTTACGTTCTTAAGGCCAACGGCACTTTCATGCGGAACATATTCGAGAATACGGTCAACCAGGAGCATCGGGTAACGATGCGGGATACGCTCCATGATACCAAGGACGTCAATCTGCTGGCTGTTATTTTTAGTTGCATCAGTCATGTCAGTTTTCCTCTTTTTGTTTTTCAGTCAGCTGGCCCAATTTTACCGTCTGACGCAGAAATTTTTTCATCGGCATGGCTGGATACCCCATCCATTCTTCATAGGGCGGAACGTTTTTGGTTACGCCTGATTTGGCTGCAATTTTAGCCATGGAACCTACTTTCAGATGCCCGGCAACGCCAACCTGCCCGCCCATAACGACAAAATCGCCTATTTCCGTGCTGCCTGCAATGCCGACTTGGGCTACCAGGACACAGCCTTTGCCGATTTTTACGTTGTGGGCGATTTGTACAAGGTTATCAATCCAGGTTCCCGCACCTATAACCGTATCCCCAGATGTGCCACGGTCAATTGTTGTATTGGCACCAATTTCAACGCCGTCACCAATCACGACGCAGCCCAATTGGGGCACTTTTACAAATCCGGTAGGGTCTATCGCGAATCCAAAACCATCCTGCCCAATCCGTGCACCTGTATACAGGCGCACTTTATTCCCTATCACGGCATGCGAAACATTGGCGTGAACACCGATACGGCAGCCTTTGCCAATAACAACACCTTTACCAATCACGGCGTGCGGCTCAATCCAGCATCCATCGCCTATCTCAGCCTTATCACTGATAATGGCGAAATCGCCGATACAAACATCCTTCCCTATTTTAGCACCGGGATGAATGCGCGCAAATTCAGAAATCTCCGGGGCTGGCCATTCTTCCGGATAAAAAATCTGGGCCGCCAAAGCATAAGATTTATAGGGATTGGGCGATACAATCAGGCGCGCAGACGATGGCGCGTATGAGACGGCATCAGGATGAATGATGACGGCTCCTGCCTTGGTGGATGAAAACTGGTCACGGTATTTCTTGTTATCCAGAAACGAGAGATGTGCAGGCCCCGCAGAAGATAAAGACGCCACATCAACCACCTGAAACCCTGAATCATCG
>CAMLMM010000059.1 GCA_946481105.1 uncultured Alphaproteobacteria bacterium | reverse complement strand
TGATCGTGTTATTTTTAAAGGTCACACCCGACGAAGAATAAATCTGGACACCGGCGCTGCCGTCAAAATCCAGACCATCAATGGTCACATTATTGGCATCCAGTATTCTTAACAGAGCTGCGCTGCTGTTACCTGAATTTACCAATGTTCCTGCAATGGCGGACGCCGCATGATCAACCCCGGCGATACCGGCGCGCGCGCCTTTAAGCAGGAAATTGTTTTTGCTGATCGTCACGTTTTCGGTCCAGGTACCGCTGCCCACATTCACCGTGTTCAGTCCATCGCCTGTGTTATTGATGGCATCCACAGCCGCCTGAATTGAATGAAGCGGTTGCAGCAAGGCCGAAATAACTTCGGATGTTTTATTCTGGTTGACGGTGATTGTACCTGTACCTGTTGTGGTGATGGTATTGACGTCAGCCAGCAACGCGCCGCCGTTATCAATCACGATATTGCCGCCATTGGCGTTCAGAAGATTCCCGGCGCGGATATGCACATTATCCCCCGAGGTCAGATTGATATTCCCGCCCTGGGTTGAGATACCTGAACTCGTTGCCTTGGAGAAACGAATATCGTCCCCGGCGGTCAGCGTGATATTTGCTGCGTTAGTCGCGGCAAGACCTGAATTATTGTCAAAGTGAATATCATGGATGGCATCAAGAACGAGTGAAGCCGTCGTGTTCCAGTCAATTACTGTGAACAGGTCGATATTACCCGCATCCGGACCTTCGGTATTGGTGCGGATAGTGACATCCGTGCCGTTGTTCAGTGCGTCTTCAATCGCGCCAGCGTAAACAGCGCCATCTTGTGCGACACCTTTAATGTCAATGCTGAGCGGGTCAAGAAGCCAGGTAGCCGCATGAACCTCGGCTGCATCCCCCACCGTCAAGCGACGCACGGCTGATGTCTCGACATGGCCTGCATTAGAGTCGATATAACCGTTATAATCCAGTTTGCTGGACGCCAGAACCAGAACGTCGCCGGCATTACCTTCGGAACCAGCAACAATTTTGGAACCTGCCGTAACATCAACCATACCACCCGTCACACTGACAGCTTTGTCTGCGTTAAGCTCGCCTTTAACCGTGACACGTGTATCGCCACCCGCCAGGACAATCTTGCCCCCAACCATTTTGGCTGACGCCGCGTGTTCGATACCTTTGTTATTGACAACTGTATCCAGCAGACCTGCCGCTTGGGAAACGTCCATGCGGACTTCGATGGTGCCGCCAGCAGCGTCAAGCACACCAGTGTTTACAATCTGCGCCTGATCCGATTCAGGGGGAACCGCAATTTCCAGCAACTGGTCGCCATACAGATCAACTGTCACTTCGCTACCGGAAGCCAAAGCAATTTTCCCGGCTTTCGCTGTAATGGTGCCACCCTGACGCACGGTAGGAGCCACTATAGCTGCCAAGCCCCCTTCAGCAACCGAAATAGTGCTGCCGGTGGCGAGTTCTATTTCTCCACCAAGAATATTCTTTAAATCAAACCTGGTCATCCCAGACATAAAATCTGAGTCATCAATATCGCCTGTCGAGGCAATAAGTGCCGCGACATCCACAACAGAATCTTCACCAAAAAAAATTCCATTTCGATCAAGGACCGCAACCACACCATTAGAGCGCAACGTTCCCAAAATTTTCGTGGGGTCTGTCCCCTTACTAATAACGCGGTTAACATTCACTGAACTGGCATTCGGTTGGTCAATCCGCACTGTCGATCCTACGCCAATATTGAAACTATCCCAGTTGATAATAGCCCGGTCAGTATGCTGGGTTATAAGCATATATCCGGTAGACGGATTGGTAATCGTTGATGAACCGGCAACAACCTGCCCATTGACTGGCAACTCAAAGTCATCGGCGTGCGCGTTGTTGGCCATGGCCAGAAGTCCGGCAGCTGTTATCGCGGTCGTGCGCATCAGCAGGGATAATTTATTGGATGAAGTATTTTTTGCGCGAATGAAACCGACTCTGTTCATGGACTTTCTCCCGTATTTTCAAATCCCAAAAAAGAAAACTATTTAAATGACTTACGCAGGACTTTTCAGACCATGCGTATTTATCCTGTTTATTTTCAAGTGTATGGGTGATTTAGCATGCAACACACTGCAATCACAAGAAATTAATCAATCGTTAACAAAGTAACGGGTTAGTATTTAGAAAAATATAGAAAATCAAATACTTGCCGGAAAATATGTTATTCGTGCAGAGCAATAAATTAATGCAGGGCCAGCCAGTCAATTTCCTTCCGGCCTTGATTAGCCAAATACTCATTGGCCTTGCGGAAATGCCCGCAACCGAGGAACCCGCGATGGGCGGACAGCGGCGAGGGATGCGGCGCCGTCAGAACCAGATGCTTTTTACGGTCGATAAATGCACCCTTTTTCTGGGCATAACTCCCCCACAGCATAAACACGACATGTTCATGGTGGTCGTTGATGGCCCGGATAACGGCATCCGTGAAGGATTCCCAGCCTTTATTCTGGTGCGACCCCGCATTGGCCTGCTGGACGGTCAATGTGGCATTCAGAAGGAGAACGCCTTGCTCGGCCCAGCCAGTCAGGTCGCCCGTGCGCGGCATCTTGGTCTGATATTCCGCTTCGATTTCCTTATAGATGTTCACGAGGCTGGGAGGGAGTGGAACGCCTTTCCGTACCGAAAAAGACAAGCCATGCGCCTGCCCTTCCCCATGATATGGGTCCTGCCCCAGAATCACCACACGCACATCATCAAAGGCCGTGGTGTTCATGGCATTGAAAATTTCAGACCCCTTCGGATA
Source organism: uncultured Alphaproteobacteria bacterium (assembly GCA_946481105.1). The sequence continues at coordinate 10,201 of CAMLMM010000059.1, read as the reverse complement.
AATTATCTTCCCCTTGGCTTTCTCCGCCTTAAGAAACGCCTTCAGTTCCGCCATATACGGCTTATCAAATTCTGTCCCCACCTGGGCCAGCCAGTCCGGCGTAAGCTGTATATTTTCGGTCATTTTGTCCCCTTGTTAAAAACCCCCGTTGCCGGGGGTTTTTAAATTGTTATTTCACCATCGGCTGGATTTCGAACTGGTGGAATGGCGGCGGCGACGGCAGCGTCCATTCCAGCGTCATCGTGTTGTCACGCACGTTCCAGTAATTGCCATCCACACGGCGACCGCAGCAAAGCGTATAAAACACGATGAAGATGAAAAAGATCGTGCTGCCGAACGAGATATAAGCACCGATTGACGAAATATGATTCCATCCGGCCAACGCGTCCTGATAATCCGGATAACGGCGTGGCATACCGGCGAGACCGAGGAAATGCTGCGGGAAAAAAATCAAGTTTACGCCGATAAAGGTCGTGAAGAAATGGAGTTTCCCAGCCCATTCCGGGTATTGACGGCCCGACATTTTGCCGATCCAGTAATAGAACCCGGCAAAAAGAGCGAACACGGCACCCAGCGACAGAACATAGTGGAAATGCGCCACAACGTAATAGGTGTCATGCAGGGCGATATCCATACCGCCATTGGCCAGAACCACTCCAGTGACCCCGCCAACGGTAAAGAGGAAGATAAACCCGATAGCCCAGAGCATAGGCGTCTTGAATTCAATCGACCCGCCCCACATTGTGGCAATCCATGAGAAAATCTTAACCCCGGTCGGTACAGCAATAATCAGTGTTGCCGCAGTGAAATAAGCGCGCGTATCAACCGACAATCCGGTCGTATACATATGGTGCGCCCACACGATGAACCCGACGAAACCGATCGACACCATTGCATACGCCATCCCCAGATAACCGAATATCGGCTTTTTCGAGAAGGTGGACACGATGTGGGAGATAATACCGAAGGCCGGCAAAATCATGATGTACACTTCAGGGTGACCAAAGAACCAGAACAAATGCTGGAACAGGATTGGATCCCCGCCGCCCTCCGGACGGAAGAAGCTGGTCCCAAAGTTACGGTCCGTCAGCAGCATGGTGATGGCACCCCCGAGGACAGGAACAGCCAGAACCAGCAGGAAAGCCGTAATCAGCATGGACCAGGCAAACAGTGGCATTTTATGCAGAGTCATGCCCGGCGCGCGCATGTTCAGAATTGTGGCAATGAAGTTGGCACCGCCGAGAATAGAACTGGCCCCAGCCAGGTGAAGCGCGAAAATCGCCATGTCCACCGACATCCCCGGATGTCCGTCTTTTCCTGATAGCGGCGGGTACGCCGTCCAGCCTGTCCCCGCACCTTCACCAACAAAAGCTGAGCCGACCAGCAGCATGAAGGCCGGAACGATCAGCCAGAAGGAAATATTGTTCAAACGTGGGAACGCCATATCCGGCGCACCTATCATGAGTGGCACGAACCAGTTGCCAAAACCACCGATAAGACCCGGCATCACCACAAAGAACACCATAATAAGGCCGTGCGCCGTAATCCAGACATTCCAGACCTGTTCGGCACCCGGCTGAATAAACTGCAGCCCCGGCTCAGCCAGCTCCATACGCATCATCACCGAGAAAGCGCCGCCTATAAGGCCCGCGAAAATCGAGAAGATAATATAAAGCGTTCCAATATCCTTATGGTTGGTGGAACAGAACCAGCGGGTGAAAAATCCCGGCTTATGGTCGTGATGGTCATCATGATGATCGTGATGGGCAGACATAGTTATTAACCTCTTAATCTAGTCAAAAATCGTATAATTATTTTTTGGCAGGCGTGGCTGCGTCTTCTTCCGTTATCGCGGCTGGCGCGGGCGCAGCCTCAACCGGGGTTTCGGCTTTCACCGTGCCACCCTGGGATTTAACCCAGGCCGCAAATTCCTCTTTGGAAACTGCATGAATTTCAATCGGCATAAAGCCATGGCCTTTGCCGCATAGTTCAGAGCATTGCCCATAGTAAACACCCGGCTTGGAGATACGCGCCCATGTCGTATTGGTCCGCCCTGGTATAGCATCAATTTTGACGCCAAATGCAGGCACGGCAAAGGCGTGGATAACATCACTGGCCGTTACATCGAAATTGATGTTCGTATCAATCGGCAGAACCAAAGGTGTATCCGTCGACAGTAGGCGCTGCTGACCTTTTGACGCATCAATATCTTTATCTGGGATAAGGTTGGCAGTCAGGGATATATTACCGTTATCGGGATATTCATAACCCCAATACCATTGATAACCAGTCACCTTCACGGTTAATTCAGGTTCCGGGTTTCGGGCTTCAAAGAACAGCAGCTTAAAGGATGGCACCGCAATCAGAATAAGAATCAAAACAGGCACAACCGTCCAGACGACTTCCAGCAGGACGTTATGCGTGGTGGTTGATGGGGTAGGGTTGGCACGGGCATTAAACCGCACCATGACATATACCAGCAGCCCCAGAACGAAGATAACGATGACCGTAATAATCTTAAGCAGCATATCGTGGAACGCCGTAATATGCTCCATGGCTGGCGTTACAGCTTCCTGAAAATTCATCTGCCACCCATCTACCCCAGCGAGAGCCGGACCAGCGGTGATGGCCAAAACACAGATAAAAACAGGCAATAAAAATCGGGTCATAGTTTTTCGCGATATATATTAAAATTAAGTGGGCATATCTGGCACCAGCCAAAAATTCTCGGCCAATATGCCGCAGATTAAAATGAAAATATAGCCTGAAAATGAGATATTTAACCGGAACTATCCCAGCAGCGCCAAGCCTAATAAAGCCGCAGTTTCCGAGCGCAGGATACGCGGCCCGAGAGAAACTGGCCGGATATTTTTTATGTTTAATAGAAAATCGATTTCATCCGGGGTAAACCCACCTTCCGGACCAACCAAATACCCCAGCGCCCCAGCTTTCGGAAAATCAATCCCCTTTAATAAAGGGTAATCCCCCCGTTCAAGCGCAGCAAGCACAGGATAGCTGCTTTCTTTTTCTAGAAAAGCTTTTGACAGCGGCTGTAAATTTTCGAGAACCGGTATATCCAGCCGCTCGCACTGCTCGGCAGACTCAATAACCTGAGCCTGCAGACGGTCATCTTTAATTTCCCGCACAATGCTGCGCTGAAAAAGAATCGGGTGAAGATGCGTAACGCCCAGCTCCACAGCCTTTTCGACCAGAAAATCCATTTTATCTTTTTTGAGTGGCGAGAAGTATAAATGCAATTCCAGAGAATTGTTTTCAGGGGTACGCAGTCCTTCACTTATCTGCAGCAAAGCATCTTTTTTACCTGCAAAAATAAGTTTGGCCAAAAATTCGCCATCTGCCGGATTAAATACGCGTATATCGCTGTTTTCCTCACGGCGCAAAACATGACGCAGGTAATGCGACTGGTCGGGTGTCAGCGCAATATGGGTGCCCATGGTTAATGGAACTGCAACATAGAGGCGTGGCAAAAGATGAACAGCCGGGAAAATAGCTTTGTCAGACATGGAAAAGGTTTACCACAGCCGCGCCAGAGAAAACAGTTATTTGGGCTGAACCAATGCCGATTGATTATCAGGTCCGGACGGACGCGGAACACCCAGCAGACCACGCACCCCCTTTTCATCAAGCAAGGCCTTTAATTCGTCCTGACTTTGCGCATAGCGTAACAAGGTCGGATCAGACAGGGTTGGCAGTGGCTTATTTTCCGATTGGGCTTCCGCAATTAAAACATTATTTTTTTCAACTGCGGATGTAAAAACAACCACTTTCATTTCCGGCATAAGATGCGGAAATAACTTGTTCCGGCACATCACTTCGGCATTGTCTTCCATAAGTTCAAACGGAAACTTTTTCAAAAGCGCATAATACTCATCCGCCCGCACATTGCTTGGTTTGGGAAAGGCAGTGAACTGGGTTATGTCGTCAATAAGAAGCGATGTCAGGTGGCGTTGCTGCTCTTCAGCCAGAACGTCTATGTCATCAGCCAGGGCCACAAATCCATGAATTCCGCGCCCCTGCATGTAGCTATAGGCTTCCTCTTCCAATTCGCGGACTGTATATTGCTCCAGATCATAGTTATTACCAGCACGGTAGGCTGTTGCGAGCGCCAGATTGCTTAGAACAGTATCATTGATCCGGTCAGCCGTATCGGGAATGCTTGTATGCAAAGCATGTTTTAGTTGATCATAAACATCGTCGTCTAATTTAGCCTGAAATAAACTCGTCATTTGAGGAATGGCGTGAATAAGCGGCACATCTTTAATAACGGCAGCAAAACTTTCTATCGCAGTCTCTTTGCGTTCCAGAATTCCCTGAACAGCAGCATCTAGCCTGCCGTCAATCTGCGTAAAAATATTACTTACATTATACATCTTGGCCTCTATCTTATTATTTTCCGTAACTTACAGTTTTAGTGATATAACGTCAAACTTTTTCTGCCTTCATAAACACAGGTTTTTCAGGCAACATTCCCCTATGACCATTCCCCATACCGATATCCGCCTGACTGGCTGGGTCGGGTCCATGCCCGCCCCCCTGATTCCCTACCTGCTGCTTATGCGGCTGGACCGTCCCATTGGCATCTGGCTGCTGCTTTTACCGGGATGGTGGTCTATTGCCGCCGCATCAGGCGGTGTCTCATCCTTCACCACCCAGACAGGGATTTCATTTGCTCTTTTTGGTATAGGTGCCCTTATTATGCGCGGGGCCGGGTGCATTATCAATGATTTGTGGGACCGCGATCTGGACAAACTAGTCGAACGAACCCGCAACCGTCCTCTGGCAGCAGGCACCGTCAGCGTAAAGCAGGCTCTGACTTTTCTCGTTTTCCTGCTGGCACTGGGATTGGCAATTTTAGTCCAGTTTCCCTCGACCGCCATCCTTATCGGCTTTCTCTCCCTTATCCCGGTTATTTTGTATCCTTTGGCCAAGCGGATAACCTGGTATCCACAGGCCGTATTAGGCCTGACTTTCAATATCGGCGCCCTGATGGGATGGGCCTCTGTTACCGATACTGTTCCTCTGGCGGCCTGGCTTATATACGCCGCCGGCTTTTTCTGGATACTCGGCTATGACACGATTTATGCACATCAGGATATCAGCGACGATAGTATCATCGGCATCAAGTCAACCGCCCGGAAATTCGGCGACCAAAGCCCTGCCTTTGTTGCTATGTTTTATGCGCTGGCTGCATTGCTTCTTCACATCGCCGGGGTCGTCATGCACGCAAACTATGGATATTTTATGGTTTGGTCGCTCGCCGCCCTTCATTTCTTATGGCAGGTATGGAGATGGGATATAAGCTCCCCCCAGGACTGCCTGCAAAAATTCCGCAGCAACCGTGATGCCGGTTTCATCATTTTTCTGGCGTTTCTGCTAGGCGGGTAAAAGCAGCGTAATCGCCGTCCCTTCACCAAGGGCGGATTTCAGTTCGATACGCCCGCCATGCAGGTCGACTATATTCTTAACCAAGGTCAGCCCCAGGCCAGCCCCGCCTTGCTGCTGTGGGCTGTTGTTGTTACGATGGGTCGAGGTTTTTTCAAACGGACGGAAAATACGCTGCTGATCCTCTGCGGAAATTCCCGGACCATTGTCGATAACCGATAACGCAATTTCCTTGCCCATACGCTCGGCTAACAGGGTAATGCGCCCACCGGCAGGCGTGTAGGCAATCGCGTTGCGGATGAGGTTCAGCAACCCCTGCTTGATGCGGCGTTCATCCATAGCCGCTGTCCCGATATTATCCGGACAGGAAATAGATACCTCGACTTTTTGCCCCCGCGCCCATTCCAGAGTCAGATTATACAACCCACCCAGCATGGCGGCGATATCAACTTCCGCTTTATCCAGACTCATGTAGCCTGCCTCAATGGTCGACAGATCAAGAATATCGTTGATCAGATTCATCAGGCGTTCGGATGCCTCGCCCAGTCCCTTGGTATATTCCTTCTGGCGCTCATTCAGCGGGCCAAAATATTCCTTATCCAGAATCTCATTAAACCCGACTATCGCGTTAAGCGGGGTTCGCAACTGATACGACACATTGGCCAGGAAATCGAGTTTGAGGCGTTCTGCTGCCTCCAAAGCCGCAGTTTTATCACGCAGCGCTTCCTCGACCTTGACCGTATCGGTTACATCCTGGAATGTCACCATTGTCCCGCCATCCGGCAGCGCGACCGACGTGTAATGCAAAATATGGCCGTCCGCACGGCGTATTTCACCACTGCGGTCATCACGCACGAAAAACTGGGATATAATACGTTCGCGCATGACCGCCCAGTTTTCAGCAGGGAAGAATTTGCTGCATTTATCAAGCACCTGGGAGATATGCACTTCACCGTCCAGATCTTCGGGATTTAATCCCCATATCTTGGCATAGGCCGGATTCCACAATTTCAGCCGACCGTGGCCGCCATACACGGCTACCCCTTCCGCAAGGTTATCCAGCGTCTCTTTCTGAACCGCCATAAGGGTATTATATGACGATTCAAGCTCCAGGCCGCTTGTGACGTCCTCAAAGGTCATCAGCAAGCCACCCACGGGGTTGGAAATAACCAGCGAACGGATAACCGTCCCGTCCGGCAAGTACATCATTTCGTCCTTGGCCCCGGTCGGGGATGTAAACAGGTCCAGCCAGCCCTGCTTATAACGCCGGAAATCAGCCTGTTCCGGCAAGCGGCGCGTTTCGCGCAGCTGTTCCAGAATATCCCCTAATCGCGGGCGCGTATTCAGCCAGCTATCTTCCAGACGCCAGAGCTGGGCATAAGCCGAATTATAAAATTCCAGCTTTTGGTCTCCGTCGAAAATCGCGATGGCCGTACGCAATTGTTCCATCAGTTCCTGACTGGAAGCCGTATTGCGTTCGGTATATTTTTCCAGTTCTTCTTCGCGCGTAATATCCTGCGTGATGCCAACCGCCATATCCAGGTGCGGCAATGGCAAAACCCCTACGCGCATCAGGCGGCGATCCCCGTTAACAATAAGATACTTGCTTTCATGCTGAGGCTGGCCCGTACTGATGGCCTCATCCACCATCACCCCCAGCGCCCGGCCACGACCACCACGCAAAGTTTTCGGTGTCGTAAACGGCAGTTCCTTCTTTTCATCCATCACTTTTTCAAGCGTGGTTTTTAGTATCTTCGTATAGGCATTATTACCCCAGATAACTTCACCTTTACCATTATGTATCCAGACCGGAAAAGTGACGACAGATAAGAGAGCCTGAAACTTACGAATTTCATTTTCCAGTGTCTGCTGTTCAGTTCGCATTTGTTCAAGGTCATGTTCCTGCGCTGTAACATCTTCAACCCAGATAATGTCATAACGATCCGTGCCACTCAGCGCCAACCCCTCACTGCCGGTCAAGCGTAAGATTTTTCCGTTATGTGCAGTCTGGACCTTCAGAACAAAATTCTGATGCTGTTCTTTCAAATTGAAAAAGCAGGTTTCCAGGGCTGCGGCATCGCCGGGTCGCAAGGCATGCTGGATATCGCTGATTGATCGCAATTCAGGAATATTCAAAAGGAGTTTGAACCCCCGGCTATAGGCCAGCGACCCATCCGGGTTAAACCCGCAATACTCCCCCGGAAATGCCGCCAGAAAGGCTTCCAGCCGATCTTTTTCCACTCGTAGCTGCGGATTCCTAAAAAGACGGGAAAATAAGGATGTTTTCGCGGACGCGGAAGATGACATGCGGCCACTTTACCTGTCCTTTCAATGTCCGGCAAGACACTGGCTGGTGCCCATTCATTGAAATTTCGTGCAAAAAACCCAGTATTATTCTATAAAATTCGAAATATTCATAATCCGTTAAATCCTTCGGGTTAAGATTAACTATACGAACTAAGGTGTGGTGACATGAGTCTTTCGAGTGTATTCGGGCGCAAAGCTGATCCTGTTCAATTTATGTTGAACAAGGTAGGCGTCGATGTTTCCTCACGCAGCTATGTCGACAAGCCCCTTGCCGTGGCCGAAAGCGTCACCCATAGCGCAAAATCACTGGAATTCATTCATGAAGCCAAAATGGCGTTAGCTGCCCAGCGTGATAACAATGGTCCCGCTGCTAATGATCCTTCCTTTCAGGCCGCAGGCGGGAGTAGCCTTTTAAAAAATCCTGTATTGCAACAAGCTACTGAATTGGGTGTTGTTGCCGCCGTAACCGCTATCAACCCGGTGGCGGGTGCAGTACTAGGGGCAGGCTTCGCCATGAAAAATGGCGTTCAATCCATGTTTTCGGCCAATAGCCAGGATATGTCCACTGTTCACGCCGGAACCATCAACACAGCTATTGATGGGGGGGGCACGCTGGGTTTGAGCTACGGTCTGCATGACAAAAAGGGCTGCTCATCAGCCAATGACGAAAGTTATACCGATATCATGGGTGACTGCTGGACTATGTCAGGTCAAAAAGCATCTACCCCGCCTGCGGTACAAACCACGGCCCAGCCTTTGATAAATCCACTCAAAATGGCTGCTGCAGCCGGGCTGGCACGCGAAAAATTTAGTGACCGTGAAATTGATGCTGCGCTAGAGGGGGCAAACTCCATGCAACGCGACCATGAAATGGCTCTTGGAACTGGCTTGCGTAAGCTGGCAATGATGCCTCCCACCGTAAATGCGCCACAATTTAGAATGATGGGCTAATCACCGGTCGCTCTTTGCGCATCCAACCAGCTCCGCCAAAAAAGATACAATACCGCCACGAAGCAGGCGAGGCCGAATAATATCGCCACAACCGGGATATACTGCGGCATCAGGCACATTAAAATAACCGCCACGCCCATTTCAAATATCCCGATCAGCGACCTGACTGCAGGCATGGCCAATGTCGCTAAGGCAAGCACAGCCCATGACCACATCAAAAACGCCAGCGGGGTCATATAAAGCCCATACCCCATCCCCATCAGGAACAGCACTGCCATTAAAAGCGCATAATCGCGCAACGCCATTTTGATAGCATTCGTTGCCGCTTGCGGGGCAATAATATCACGCAAAGATATCGCCAGCCGGTGCATTAAAAATGCCAAAGCCGCCGCCGGGTACACTTGGAACGCGCACGCCAGCAACGTCAGGAACGCGGAAAACCACATAAACGTCAGCAGCATATCCGGCGTAACCTTTTTTTGCTGCAACAAAATAGCACTACGCGTCAGGGCCGGCTGGGTTAATTGAGTTACATAAATTCCAATCATAGTCGCCCCCAATTTCCTTAGTCAGCTAGTCAGCCTGGTCGTCATCCGCAAGTATAATAGAAGTTGGCGTGATTCCGAAAGCCAGTGACGTCAGATCCTCTTGCGTATCTAGGTGCTTCTTTTCCTGCTTGCGGTAATGACGGAGTCCTATAGGGATCATCACAAGATAAGTACTGGACAGCAAAAAGAGTGTAATCCATGGCGCATGGATAAGCGCAGCCACAAGCAAGGCCAGGAATGCCATCAACGGAACCGCCATACGGGTGGGCAGCTTCATATATTTGATAGAGAATGTCGGAATACGGCTAACCATCAAAGCGCCAACAAACATGGCCCACACTGCGACCAGCGGAGTTGCAAAAGACAAAGTTTCAAATGATGATGGTGAGAGAAACCAAACATAAATCGGTAATAGGCATAAGGCTGCGCCAGCAGGGGCCGGAACGCCCACGAAATACTTCTTTTTCCATACCGGAATATCCTGGGCCTGCTTTGCCAGAACATTGAATCGTGCCAGCCGCAACGCCGCCGCAACGGTAAAAACAACCGCCCCTATCCATCCAAGTTTACCGGCATCGTCCAGCGTCCATTCGTACAGAATAACGGCAGGGGCAACGCCAAAGGCGAGAAAATCGGATAGTGAATCCAGCTGCGCCCCGAATTCGCTTTGCGCTTTTAGGGCACGGGCAAGCGCGCCATCAAGAATATCGAATAAGGCAGCTGCCAAAAGTATCAGCACCGCTCCTTCATAATCCCCGGCAATCGATTTTTGCAAAGACGTGATGCCGCAAATCAACGCAATCATGGTGATGATATTCGGCAGCATTTTTGATATGGGCTGCATCGTGGTGTTCTTGACGGGTTCCTGTGTATCAGCCTGCATATCCATTTTATCCTCGTCTTTATCAGTGGCCTTATATTGGCTGCACCTGGCGCAGTGATCCCATGACATTTAAATCTGCCAGGACTGTTTCGCCACCCAGCACACGCTG
>CAMLMM010000058.1 GCA_946481105.1 uncultured Alphaproteobacteria bacterium | reverse complement strand
TCCCACAGAAGAAAAGATTTGACAGGTTTTAGAACTCACCCAGAACAGTCGTCATTTTCGCCTTTAGTGTTTCGGCGTTAAATGGCTTCACAATATAGTTGCTGACGCCTGCCTGTTTTGCGGCAATCACATTTTCAGTTTTACTTTCAGCTGTGACCATAATGAATGGAACATTGCCGTTGGCTGGCGATGACCTCACCTGTTTCAGAAGGTCATAACCGGACATAGGCTCCATATTCCAATCGGAAATAATCAGGCCATAGTTTTTAGTTTTAAACATGTTCAACGCCATGGAACCGTCGGTGGCTTCATCGACATTGTTAAAGCCGAGCTGTTTCAGAAGATTGCCCACAATCCTCAACATCGTCTTATAATCATCGACGATCAGGACATTCATATTCTTATCAACGCTCATTTTAGACTTCTCCTAATAACTTGGCGCGGGCAAAGCCCATATTCTCGACCTATATTTTCATGAAAATATTAACAAAAAGCTACACAATGAGCAGCATACATAAAATTTTACAAAAAATCGTAATTATAATGCGGACACAGATAAGTAAAAAAATACTAATTTATTGCGGTAAGCTTGGCAATTGCTTTTGCTCGGCCAGCATAGTCGTCAGGGCGCGCGCCGGATCCGCGTCCATATTTGCAATAATCATCGCTGATTTTGATTCCGGCATTTTACTGACAACAGACAACAATATATCCATATCAAGCGTGTTGAATATCCGCGCCGCGTCCTTGGGTTTCATCCCCGAATATATTTTCACCAGGCTGTTAATGCGGGCGTCTTCCTCGCTTGACTGCTTTTGAAGCAGCCCTTTAATCTCATCCCGCAACCCTTCCATCTCTTTATACTTGCGGTCAATCTCTTTTTGCGAGGCTTCCATCAAGGCTTCGCGTTGGGATAATTGCTGTTCTTTGGCGTCAAGTTCCTGACGGCGCTTCAGCAAGTCCTCATACATTTCCTTTTTAATTTCGGGATAGTCCGTATCGGCCGGGTCTTCCCATTTTTTATTGGTGACTTCCGTCGATGGCAGTTTTATATCCGTAGCCTTCTCAACGTTTTCTTCTTTTTTATCAGCCGCTTTCTCTTGCTCATCCTTTTTCAGATCTTCCTGCGACTTCAATGCATTTCCGGATGGTTCTTGGGAATCCGCTACTTCTGCCTGCTTGGGCGGCGCTTCTTTTGCGCCCTCCTCCTTTTTACTTTCTTCGGCCTGCGCCTCGTTCGAAAGTCGGCGCAAATCAGTATATGCGTCACCAATCCGTACCATAAACGCTACCGATGCTACCAGAATCAGCAAGGTCAGCAGACGAATACGGGCAATAAATTTCTTCACGGCAGGTGGCATTGGCATAAATACAGTCCCTTATTTCTTACCACGGCGTTTCAAGGCATCAGCCAAGTCGCGCTCCGCCTGTGATTGCAAAGAATCATCCGCATCGCCCGCATTATTTGCGTCGAAATCAGGATCGCGAATGGCAAAAAAAGGTGAGGCTGGCCGCTCTGCTTCCACAGGCGGCACTATTGTCCGGGACAAGGTATCTTCATAACGGGCCTGACGCGAAGCTTTTAGCTCAGGGGCTTTTGCCTGCCCAGGGTAGGTTAAATCAACTGCCGTCTGTTCCATAGCGCTGGCAATTTCACGATTGCGGCTAGCAAGATTTTCCAGACGTTCCGCCAGGGAATTGCCGGAGCCGATCATGATTTCCAGCTCATCCGACAGCCCCTGCGCCTTGTCGATATATTTGCGCAACTGGTCGCCTTTAGTGCTCGCCAGATCATCCAAGACGGTGATTCCTTCCTGGGCACGCATAATCTGAGTTGAGAGCTCGCGTATCAGTTGCTCCATATCCGCACGATTCGAACGAAAACTATCCAGATGCCGCGACAGGCGGACCGCGTAAAATATTGTCGCACCCAGCATAAGAATGACAATAATATCAAAACCCAGGGATATTTCAGTCATTGGCGCTTCCCATCCTAGTTGCTTTCAGGCGGTATGTATTTTTCAATTTTGACAGAAATTTTCCCTTCTTTCTGTCCCATCGGCCCCTGATACATGGGGAAGTCACCGCAGCGCAATTCAACTTCATCAGTCGGTTTGGTATTAAACATGACCAATGTTCCCTTTTTCCAGTTAAGCATATCACGCAGCATAACGCTTTTTTCGCCCATCACCGCCTGCAGATGCACGTCGGTCTGATACAGCTCCTGGGTCAAGTGTGTTTCCCAGATTGAGTCACGCCCGAATTTTTCACCCATGAACATCTGCAACAGAAGTTCCCGGATAGGTTCCAGGGTGGCATAAGGAATAAGAATTTCAACACGGCCTCCACGGTCGCCCATATCAATGCGCATCCGCACCAGAACACAGGCATTTCCGCTTTGGGTGATGGCGGCAAAACGCGGGTTGGTTTCCATGTTTTCAAGTTTGAAGCTGACCGGTGACAAAGGGTCAAATGCCGTTGACATGTCGTTGAGCGTCACATTCAGCATCCGCTCCACCAGCTTGGTTTCAATCGTTGTATAGGGGCGTCCTTCCACCCGGATGGATGGCGTACCTTTGCGCCCGCCCAGCAGAACGTCGACAACGGAATAAATCAGGGCACTATCGACAACGATAAGTCCATTATTGTCCCATTCTTCGGCCTTGAATACCGTCAGCATCGCCGGAAGCGGGATCGAGTTCAGGTAATCGCCAAACCGTACTGTGGAAATCTGGTCCAGTGAAACTTCCACATTGTCTGATGTCAGGTTGCGCAACGATGTGGACATCAACCGCACCAGACGGTCGAATACGATATCGAGCATCGGCAGGCGTTCGTAATTCACCAGCGCCGCATTGACGAGAGCCATAACGCCCGATGTTTCACCGCCGCCAGAATCGTCATCAAACCCGAGCAGAGAATCGATTTCTGACTGATTCAGAATACGCGTGCTACCGTCTTCGTTCGTAGCCGTAAACCCATCTGCCGCCGGAACGGCATCCATATCAGGTTGAGCGGCAGCCCCGCCGCCGCCGGACATGGCTTCCCATTCGGCCATCATCCGGCGCTCTTCTTCGCTCATCTGGTCGGCTTCTGTGGTCGGTGCGTCCGCCATTTGATAATCCTTTTGGTCCCATTCTGCCTAGTTCCGGCTTTTTTAATAATATAGAGTGGAAATCTATACAAAAAACGCGCCAGGCAGTGTTTTTTATTCTTATGGCTATTGTATCAGAATTTCCTGGAAAAGCACATCCTTGACTTCGACAGGGGCAGCTGCAGCGTTGACCCGGGAGAGAAGTTCCATCTGCAGGCGGTAAATGCCTTTAGATCCCTTCAAATCCTGTATCCTTAGTTCCCGCAAATAGGTCTGAAACTGGTCAATGACGCGGGGCAATACTTTTTCGACCGCCTTCATATCCTCTTCATTTTTCATTTCCAGCTGGATGGACAGGCGTAAATAACGCTGCTGGCCATCACCGCTCAGATTAACGATGAGGTCGGGAACTTTAAGAAAAGCAGGGCCTGCCGCCCCTTCACCGTGTCCGCCCTCTTTCTTTTCGCCATTCTCTTCGGCCTTTTCGGTACCATGCTCACCCTCTTTTTTCTCACCACCTTCGGCTTCAGCTGCCGGATGCTCCTTGCCCAGTAGCTTATCAAGCATTCCAGAGAAATAGAGGCCAGCACCACCGCCGATCAACAACAGCAACGGCACTAGAATAAGGATAATTTTTTTCTTTTTGCCACCCGCACCGGCTTCATTACCAATTGCAGGTAAGTCCTCACCGCCATCCGCGGATTCATGATTATCTTTTTTATCAGCCATAAGGGAAAACTCGCATAGTACGGGTCAAAGAATCAGTGGCCACCAGTGTAACCAACTCATTTCCTTGTGTCATCACGGGAAAATATTGCCGCCTATTACAAACCTGTTTTACCAGAATGTTTTTTTTGCCCATAACCAAGCCTGCTATTTGGTCGTTTCAATTATAACCCACTGAAAATATTAGTTTTTCTATCTGGCACAGTCTCTGCAATGTAGGTTCCAGGACAAAAGTCCATGAATTGGGTAAAGGAAACAAAAAATGGAAAATAGTCTTTACGTAGGTTTATCCCGCCAGGTAGTACTGGATCGCGCCATGACGATGGTGGCTAACAACGTGGCCAATGTGAACACGGCTGGTTACAGGGCGCAAAACCCCCTGTTTGAAGAATTTCTGAACAAAGAGCGTTTTGATAAAAATGATCTGTCGATGGTTTATGACCGCGGCCAATATGACACAACCACTCCCGGCCCTATTCAACTGACCGGGAACCCCCTGGATGTAGCATTACAAGGCCCCGGTTTTATTCAGGTATCCACCCCTAATGGTGAAACCCAATATACCCGCGCCGGGAACTTTACGACCAATAATAGCGGCGAATTAATGACAGCCAGCGGCTTCGCTGTTGCCGGGCCCGGTGGCAATTCCATTCTCATTCCTACCGGCGCTAAAGAAATCAGCATTTCTGGTCAGGGGGAAATTACTGCCGATGGCAATGTCGTCGGCCGTATTGGCGTTGTCGAATTTGACAATCTGCAGAGCCTGCGTCCCGAAGGGAATGGTCTATATTCCTCCAAAGATCCAGGCGTACCAGCCACGGAAACAATTATGAAACAGGGCGCCCTGGAAGGCTCCAATGTCAATGCCATTCAGGAAACCACCCGCATGATTGAAATCATGCGCACCTATCAGGCCACGATGCGGATGATACAAAACGAACAGGAACGCCAGGTCGGTGCCATCCAGAAATTAGCAGATACAACCAGATAAACATGAAGTTTGAATTAGGGACTTAAGGAGAAAAATAAAATGAGATCACTTGATATTGGCGCTACCGGGATGCTCGCCCAGCAGATGAATGTGGACGCTATTTCCAACAACATCGCCAACATGACCACGACTGGTTACAAACGCGCACGACTTGAGTTTAAAGACCTTATGTATCAACATATTTCGCGTCCTGGTTCCACTTCTTCTTCAACCGGAACTATCGTACCTACCGGTATCTCTCTCGGCCTGGGGGTTGCGCCCGCCGCTACGTACCGTATCCAGGAACAAGGGACACTGAGCCAAACAGATAATGACCTCGACCTAGCCATCAGCGGGCGCGGGTTTTTTCAGGTGGAATTGCCAAATGGCGATACGGCCTATACCCGCGCCGGGGCATTCCAGGTCAACGCGGATGGTGAAATCGTAACTTCCGAAGGTTATCGTCTCATTCCTTCCATGACTGTTCCCAGCGATGCTATATTTGTTCAGGTTAATGCACAGGGCGAAGTTCAGGCCAAGATGCCACTTCAGGTGCCGCTGCAAACACTTGGTCAGATCCAGATTGTCAACTTCATTAACCCCGCCGGTTTAGAAGCGACCGGAGATACCCTCTTCCTGGAAACTGAAGCCTCTGGTCAGGCTTTGGCTGGCAATCCTGGAGACGATAACCTAGGAACCATCAAACAAGGCATGCTGGAACAATCCAATGTGGACTCGGTCAAGGAAATTACCCTGTTGATCAGCGCCCAGCGCGCCTATGAAATGAACTCCAACGTTATACAGACCTCTGACGAGATGATGGATACGGTCAATCAGCTTAGATAGTCATAATTCGCTATTTGGCACGGAGATTGCAAAGGTTATCAGGTAGGCAAAAGCCGCACTGCGTAAAGGAGAACAAAATGAAAAAACATCACGTTTCGATTGCTGTAAGTCTGAAAACCCTGGTTGGCTCTGCGTTGGCGCTGGCAAGTGTTTATCTTATCGCCAACAGCCCGGACCGCGTAGTCGAAAACACCTCCGAACTCATCAATATGCTGAGCAGCCTGGTCTAAATATTAATAAAGGGTAAAAAAATGACTAAAGAAGAGATCAAGGAAACTAAACAAGGCGTTTTGTATATGTGCCGTGTCACATTCAAAGGACTCGCTTTCACCATGGTGCTTGGTTATGGCTTTCTCTATGCTTTCTTGATGGTGCCTGCCCACGCGGCCGACTTGAAAACAGAAAGCATCGTGAACGCGCCTGTTATTCACGTATCTGATATCTTCTTTGATGTACCCGCCACAAAAGATGTCGTGCTGGGGAATGCCCCCGCCCCCGGCCAGACCATGATTTTGGATGCCCGTACCCTGAAACGCGTTGCAAATATTTATGACATCGACTGGAAGCCTGCTTCTGCCGCTGATCAGGTTGTTTTGCGCCGCACGTCACAGACAATTACGGCAGAAGATATGATTGCCGCCCTCAAGGCAAATCTTGCCGCCAAGGGCGTAAGCGGTGATTTTGGCATAACCCTCAACAATGCAGCTCCAAGTGTAGTTATTCCAGGCGACGTTCCCGCCACTATCGAAGTCGCCCAGATTTCCTATACACCGGGCCGTGATATATTTTCTGCCACGCTGGCCAGCCCAAACGCCGCCAATCCGGTAAAGACAATCAACGTCACCGGCCTGATTGAAAAAATGACCGAGGTGCCAGTTCTGAAATCCGTCCTTAAAAATGGCGATATTATTGGTTCAGCCGATATTGAATGGGTGAGCGTCCCGGCACGTAACATGGTCCGTGATACGATTATCGACGCCGACAAGCTGATGGGCAAGACCCCGCTTCGTATGGTTGATGCCGGTGTACCCATCCGGGCACGGGATGTAATGTCCCCTCAACTCATCAGCCGTGGTGACGATGTCATGATAAATTTTGTCAGCAGCTCCATGCAACTGAGCGCAAAGGGTAAAGCCATGCAGAATGGCGCCGAAGGAGATGTTATCCGTGTGATGAACCTCTCCAGCAACCAGCCCCTGCAAGCTGAAATCACTGGGTATAAAATCGTAAAAGTTCAGTAACAAAAAAACAAAACTGAAAGGTGGGTAATTAACATGCAAACAAACAAGACTTTCAATAAAATAACCCTGTTGTTAATGGCGGGTTCATGCCTGGCAGGCTGCAGCGCGGTTGACCGAGTCAAGAATATAGGCGAAGTGCCAAAGCAATCGGCTATCGTAGATCCGACACGGACACGGGATTATCGTCCGGTATCAATGCCTATGCCGGAAAAACCAATCGCCATGCAACAGGCCAACTCCCTCTGGACCGGTGCACAACAAGGGTTCTTTAAGGACCAGCGCGCCAAGACTGTGGGTGATATCATGACTGTTGTGATCAATATCGATGATGAAGGTAAGATGGAAAACAAAACCGAACGGACCCGTGCTACCGAAGAGACCGCCGCCATTCCCAATATGCTTGGAATGGAAGCTGACCTGACCCAGGTTTTCCCGGAGGAGCTAGATACTTCCAGCCTGGCCAGTGCAACAGGTGACTCATCCTACAAAGGCGATGGTACTACTGACCGCAAGGAAAAAGTTGAAATGAAGCTGGCTGCGACCGTGACCCAGATTTTGCCGAATGGCAACATGGTCATCAAAGGTTCCCAGGAGATCCGCATTAATTACGAGAACCGCGTTCTTCAACTGGCCGGCATCGTGCGTCCGCAGGATGTCAGCGTTGAGAATACAGTGAATTACGACCAGATTGCCGAAGCCCGCATCGGCTATGGCGGCAATGGACAAATTACCGATGTACAGCAGCCGCGTTACGGCCAGCAGCTTTACGATATTATATTCCCGTTCTGATAACGGGGATATTCATGAGTTTCTGAGTTACCCTTACCCACCCAAACTCCCGCCGGTCTGCAAGAACGCAGCCGGCTTCTTTTTTTTCCTCTATTGAATTTGCAAACTATTCAGCATTGGGTCGTACACATAGGCCTGCATGTTGTGCATATAACTCAAAACATTAATATGTTTCAAAAATTCAGGCACACCAACTTCAGCTGACAGCATTTGCAAAAGAAGCTCCAGAGCATCCGTCGGTGCCGGCAAATGCGTCACGGTCAGTTTGTCACGCGTACCGACTTTATAATCCTTAGCCAATTGATCCAGAACGGTATCAAGGCCCCCTATTTCATCAACCAGCCCAGCTTTCAAGGCCTGTCGACCTGTCCACACGCGTCCTTTTGCAACAGCTTCTGCTTGCTCGACCGTCATTTTTCGGCCCTTGGCAACATGATTAATGAAGGCCGCATAGGTGCTATCGAGCGTAGCTTCAAATTGGGCTTGTTCTGATGGCGAAAATGGGGAATTAGGCGACATCATCGACGAATTTTTTCCGTACTTAATGCCATCCCAGTTCACATCAAGTTTGTTCCATAATCCTGCAGCATTTATCTTACCACCGACAACGCCTATAGACCCGGTTAATGTCGCCTCCATCGCGTAAATCCTGTCTGCCCCTGAGGCGACCCAATACCCGCCTGAAGCAGCCAGATTACCCATGGATACGACCACTTTCTTTTTATGCCGGGTTTGCGCCCATTCCACAGCCCGATGAATTGACTCTGATGCTGTCGGACTGCCGCCGGGACTATCGATGCGCAGGACGATGGCACGGATAGCCGGGTTTTCGCCGGCCTCATGAATTGCACCAACGATATCATCTGCACCTGCCATATTCTCCTGAATTCCGTATGGTGATGCATCAGGCGAGCCACTAACAATCATGCCATTGATATGAATGACGGCCACACCATTCACTGTCGCTGGCTTATCTTCCATCATACGCTTCTCAAGCATTTTGTGTTTGGCATGAGTCCAGTAATCTGCAACCCCGACAGCCTGGGCATCTTTTAATTTAGCCTGAAGCTCATCAAACAGAACATCCTCATAATCCAGACGGTCTACCAGTCCCGCTTTAAGAGCCGCCTGATCGTTTATCAAACCTAAATCCACCAATGTTTCAAAACTATCCGAAAGCTGTGGGCGGTCTTTCTTCACCGGGCCGATTAGCTGGCTGGCAAGATCATTTATCAACTGGGTCATCATCTCGCGACTCGGTCCGCTCATGCGATCCGATGTCATATTCTCCATGGCGTTCTTGTATTCCTTGCGGTGGAAAAACTCGGCTTTAATGCCATATTTGTCCATGACTTTCTTGAAATAGGGGGCTTCCAGATTCAATCCACCTATAGCGACTGTCCCTACAGGCTGCATCCAGATTTCATCAAAAACCGACGCCAGATTATACAGCCCAAGGCCATATCCGCCCTCACCAAATGATTCAGCATAAATGTATGTTTTCTTGCCTGTTTCTTTAAATCGCTGCACGGCAGCCCGAATCGCCTGGATCTGCGATAGCTGATACCCCCCGCCAGAAGCGCGAAAAGCCAATGCTTTTACACGTTTGTCTTTGGCCCCTTTGTCAATAGCATCAATTAAATCATCAATTGACAGGTGCACATCTTTAAATAAGGCTGCATATTCAGCGACAGGAGACGTTTCAGGTAGCGACCCATGATAATCGAACGTCAACACCATATTGTCAGGCAGCTGCGGCACCCTTTGGTCAGCCATTTTGCTGGCCGACCAGACTCCTAATACCGACAGAATAAGAACCAAAGCACCAATGGCGGTGCATGTCCGACGTAAAGCTGTCAGAAGAATACGTCCAAACCGAAAACGTCGCGGCGGCTTTACCTGCTTTGGAATTGGATTGTAAACAAGGTTGCGACCACGAATCCAGTGTGACATGCTATATTTTCCTTTTACATCTTATAAGCATTGCGCTTTATGACGGAGCCAGTGGTCAGCTAAGACACATGCCATCATCGCCTCAACAACAGGGGCTCCCCGTAATCCTACGCATGGGTCATGACGGCCTTTTGTAATGATATCCGTCTCCTGGCCGAATTTATCTATTGTCGGCACAGGCGTCAGAATGGAACTGGTCGGTTTGAACGCCACACGCACTACAATGTCCTGCCCCGTGGAAATTCCTCCCAGAATTCCCCCGGCATGATTGGATTGAAATACCGGTTTCCCATTCTCATCCATACGTATGGCATCGGCATTTTCGGCCCCTTGAAGTTCAACAGTCTTAAACCCATCCCCAATCTCGACACCTTTCACGGCGTTGATCGACATCATGGCTTTGGCTATATCCGCATCAAGCTTATCATATACAGGCGCCCCGAGACCTGGAGGGAACCCACTGGCGACACATTCTACTACCGCCCCAATACTCGATCCATTCTTCCGGATATCCGCCAGGTAATTTTCCCAGACAGGGACAGATGATGTATCAGGGCAAAAAAACGGATTGCGGTCCACTTCTTCCCAATTCCAGTTATCCCGGTTTACGTGGCATGTCCCCATCTGCACTACACCCGCTTTGATAAAAACATGCGCCCCTAGCTGTTCCATCAGAATTTTTCGGGCAATCGCTCCGGCCGCTACACGCGCAGCTGTCTCACGTGCTGATGAGCGTCCGCCTCCGCGATAATCACGAATACCGTATTTGGCGTCATAGGTGAAATCAGCGTGACCCGGACGAAATTTATCCTTGATGTCGCCATAATCCTTTGATTTCTGGTCGGTGTTTTCGATCATCAGGCTGATAGGCGTTCCGGTCGTCATACCTTCAAAGACACCAGAAAGAATGCGAACCTTATCCTCTTCCTGTCGCTGGGTAGTAAATTTCGACTGCCCCGGCTTACGACGATCAAGAAAAACCTGAATGTCTTCCTCTTTCAGCGGAATACGCGGCGGCACCCCATCAACCGCACAGCCAATGGCCGTGCCATGACTTTCACCCCAGCTCTGATACTGAAATAATGAACCAAATCTATTACCGGACATCTTGTCCCCATCTGTAGTTACAATTAAGGACCGGCGTAAACAGGCCCTATGGGAAAAACGTAGTGTATACCTGAACTTCCATCAACAAAACAGGCTGGAATACTGTTCAACATGGATTGAGCTATAGAAGGCTCAACGCCGGTCAAAGTACTGGGGGCAGGCAAAGAGGCATTACTATTTACCACATCGCACATTTTCATGAACATGCGGTATTCAGGTATCGTCGCATTGGTAAGAACCATCTGCATCGTATGCACATAGGCCGAACCTACGCTATAGGCCGTTGCCATACTGCCTGCGCCAAAATCGTAGCTGGCCGCCCCGATACTAATATTATCTTCATCGGCAGCATCCCAGGTAACCAGAACCCCACCCCCTGTAACATCAAATATATTACAATCATGGCGTGGGAGCGCACCATATCCCGCCGCATTCGGGTTCAATGTATTTTCGCGTATACCATCCGTACCACTGGCATTGTATAAGGTGCAGCCTTTGCTCAAAAGACGTTGGAGCGCACCACCAATAGAAGCTTCCATATCATTTATGGTCCCGCGCAAAATCCGTACTTTTTCTGTATCCGTATCCTTTTCATTCGGATTCATCATATTGGAAACTGCGTAAGACAGCGCCGCAAACAACGCCACTGCAATCAGTATCAGAAAGAGAATGTTCCCAGATTCTTTATTCATGAACCAAGTGTATATCGGAATTTTTACATTACAATATCAATAGTTTACCCTTGGACTCGCAATATATTTTCCAGAAAGACGCCGCCCTCGTGTAAACCTTTCTCATCAATGCTATGAACAAGGCCAGGCGTTGTATGACCACTTATCTCGAAACCGGCGCGGCGCAACGCTTCGGTCGCATGATACCACGCCCCGATAGGAACAACCGGATCTATTTCCCCATGAATAAGGCAAATTGGCATCCGCGAAACAATATTTTTGCCGACAAGTCCTTCACCATCCAGTAAAGCACCGGAAAATCCTAAGACCCCTGCAAGCGGTTCTTTCCGGCGAGGGGCAACATATAAGCTCATCATCGTTCCCTGCGAAAATCCCACTAGGGCAATACGCGAAGGGGGGACATCATACGTCTTTATCTGTTCATCAATAAAATCATTCAGAATTTTAGCCGCTCTCTCGGCCCCTGATAACATAGAGATTGGTGCCCAGCTTTGCAGGGAGAACCACTGAAACCCAAACCCCATCTCACATGGGAAAGGAGCATCCGGTGAAACGAACAATGTATTGGGCAGTTCTTTTTCCCAATACGGAGCCAATCCTATCAGATCCTCCCCATTTGATCCGTAGCCATGCAAAAGAATAACGAGGGAGTCTGGCTTATCGCCACTATGCGGGCCGTGCATATATACAGTCATATAAAATGTTCCTTTGGCCAAAGAGGTAACACATGTTAGCATTTGGTCAAGTTTGAAATTTTATTATTTATGACACAAATCCTTACCCGCTTTGCCCCTTCACCTACCGGTTACTTGCATATCGGTCATATAGCCTCGGCCTTATTTGCCTGGGATCACGGGACTACCTGCCTGCTGCGTATTGAGGATATAGATACCACACGCTGCCGCACTGAATTTATTCAGTCAATTTATGATGATCTGCATTGGCTTGAATTTGATTGGCCGACACCCGTACGACGCCAGTCAGAACATCTTGCAGACTACAGACGCGCCCTTGGTATTCTTGAATCGCGGGATTTGATTTATCCCTGCTTCTGCACACGACGCGATATTGAACAGGACAGCGCGGGCGCTCCCCACGGCCCTGATGGCGTTCCTTATCCTGGAACCTGCCGCCATTTAAGTAGCACAGAGCGGCAGGATAGGATTTTGCGTGGGGATGGATATTCCCTGCGTTTAAATATGTCTGGCGCCATTCATCAAGCGGGCCCCCTTATCTGGTTTGATCACATTAAAGGGGAACAGGTAGCAATACCGGAAATACTTGGTGACGTTGTACTCGCCCGAAAGGATATCGCAGCAAGCTACCACCTCTGCGTGACGCATGATGATGCGCTCCAGAACATAAACTTAGTCACGCGTGGCGAAGATTTATTCTTTGCAACCCATCTGCATCGTTTGCTACAAAAGCTGCTCGACTACCCCACGCCAGCCTATCATCACCATCCTCTATTAACGGATAAGAGCGGTCGTAAATTTTCCAAGCGTGACAAAGCGTTAACTATTAGCGACTTACGAAATAAAGGCTTTTCCGCAGCGCAACTAAAAGCTATGATACGGGACGGCTCATTTCATGAGCATCTGATCTGATTTT
>CAMLMM010000057.1 GCA_946481105.1 uncultured Alphaproteobacteria bacterium | reverse complement strand
TCGCGTGTCACCAGACGTGGCGCCGATTCACCGGGAATAAGAACCGCCCCGATAACCAGATCGGTTTTGGGTAACAGGTTTTCAATCGCGTCCTGAGTCGAATACAACACTTCAGCCTGCCCACGGAAATGACTGTCCAGTTCCCGCAGCTTATCCGGCGATTTATCCAGAATGGTCACGCGGGCCCCCATACCAACGGCCATACGCGCCGCGTTAAATCCGGCGACACCACCGCCCAATACAAGCACGCGCGCCGCCGGAACGCCCGGCACGCCCCCCAGCAGCAATCCTTCACCACCCAGATGTTTCATCAGGTAATGTGCGCCCACCTGAACCGATAAACGCCCCGCCACCTCACTCATCGGCGCCAGCAAAGGCAATCCACGGCCGCCTGGTCCTGTCACGGTTTCATAGGCAATCGCAATACATTTGGATTTTATCAGACCTTCGGCCTGCGCCCGGTCGGCGGCCAGATGCAGATAGGTGAACAAAACCTGATTTTCACGCAGCATCAGGCATTCCTGCGCTTGTGGTTCCTTCACCTTGATAATCAAATCATTCTTGGCAAAAATTTCATCGGGTGTCGCGACAACATGCGCCCCGGCAGCCTGATAGGCGGCATCATCGAATCCGATACCGACCCCCGCTCCGCGCTCGACCATGACCTCATGGCCATGACGCACGAATTCTTTAACCGAAGACGGAATAAGCCCGACACGATGTTCTTGTTTCTTGATTTCCTTGGGAACACCAACACGCATATCTGCCTCCGTTTTTTTCAGGGTATGCCTATAATGATACAAAAGCAAAACCGCGCTGTCACTACGCAGCGCGGCAAAGATAATATCTATGTTAAAATTAAGCCCTGGTAGGACCAATCGGTAGATTGGTCATGCCCAGATCAGCCTGTTGCGTGAGTTTCGCATCAGCCGAACGCACTTCCGTAATACCACGGGCATTCAGGGCAAACATATCGGATACGGAACCTATTTCATGGCTGCTTTGCAAAGCTACCGCGCCACTTTCATCACGTCCCAGTACAAATCTTTTGCCCATTTTCTTCCCCTTTTCAACAGTACTAAGGGTATCGAAAAGGCCTTAATTATTGGTTAAGTCCGCACGATTCCGCCGTTTATACAGGAAATAGCTCTGCCGCCGCCCCGCCTCTTTCCCTTTATTCTCATACCGCGTGGCCATCCAGCCATTCGGCGCGGTTTTCCAGTCATCCGGGCTTTCGGCCAGCCACTCGAAATTCGGGCAGTTCATGGTCTTGGTCAGCATCCATTCCGCCAGATCATCCACATCCGTTGTCTGCACCATCATCGCGCCGTCTTTCAAAACGCGCGCATAAATTTTTAAATTTTCATCACTCACAATACGGCGTTTATGATGACGGCTTTTCGGCCACGGATCGGGATTGAGAATATACAGGTAATCAACCGACTGATCCGGTAGACTGTTTAAAACTGTCAACGCGTCTTCCATGTGAACGCGAATATTTTCAGGCGTGGGTGATGGCAGGCTTTTCAGAAAGGCCGACATACCATTCACATAGGGTTCCGCGCCGATGAAATGATGGCCGGGATATTGCTGCATAATATACAGCAGGTGTTCGCCATTGCCGAAGCCTATTTCAAAATGCAGGCTGGTTACAGGCTCACCGAAAATCTGCTCCGGCGTCAGCGCGGCATCTTCCTTCAACAATTCAACGGGAACCTGCCGCGCAGGCAGAATAGTCTCCAGCACATCAAGCCGCCCCTGATGCAACGGGCGGCCATGACGGCGGCCATAGACACGCCGTATCTTTGTTTGTTCGTTTTCCATGGAAATTCTTATCCCAGAATTTTACGGATCGGGTCAACCAAATCCGTCTTTTCCCAGGAAAATCCGCCATCGGCATCCGGTTCACGGCCAAAATGACCATAGGATGACGTACGGGCATAGATGGGTTTATTGAGCTGTAAATGGGTGCGGATACCACGCGGCGACAAATCAATGATTTTGCCAATAGCCTCCACAATAGTCTTTTCCGGGACTTTGCCAGTTTCAAGCGTATTCACATACACGGAAATCGGCTTGGCTACGCCAATCGCATACGATAACTGAATAAGACATTTATCGGCATATCCTGCGGCCACAATATTCTTGGCCACATAACGCGCCGCATACGCTGCCGAACGGTCGACCTTTGTCGGATCCTTACCTGAAAACGCGCCACCACCATGCGGGGCAGCACCACCATAGGTATCCACGATAATTTTGCGTCCAGTCAGACCAGAATCGCCTACCGGACCGCCAATAACAAAGCGTCCGGTGGGGTTCACATAGAATTCGGGCTCCGTGCACATCCAGCCTTCTGGCAGAACGTCCAGAACGTAGGGGCGCACGAGTTCGCGGACATCCGCCTGGGTCAATTTTTCCGCGTGCTGGGTCGATACAACGATAGACCGCGCACTAACTGGTTTGCCGTTTTTATATTCAAGCGTAACCTGCGACTTGGCGTCCGGCTCAATGCCCACCAGCTTGCCACTATGGCGGTCAACCGCCATGCGCCGCAGGATTTCATGCGCGTAATAAATTGGCGCAGGCATCAGGTTGGGGGTTTCGTTACAGGCATACCCGAACATGATGCCCTGGTCACCAGCCCCCTCTTCTTTGGATTGCGTGGAATCAACACCGACGGCGATATCGGCGGATTGCGCATGCAGGCGGCAATCAATCTGAACATTGCGCCAGCTAAATCCTTCTTGGTCATACCCGATACTGCGAACGGCTGTACGGGCCAGTTCCTTGATTTCATCATGGGAAATCGGCGCGCTGCTGCGAACTTCGCCGATGATCCCGATATAATCTGTGGTGGCGCAAGTTTCGACCGCCGTTCGTGCCTCCGGGTCCTTTGCCAGGAATGCATCGACAATCTGGTCGGATACACGGTCACACACCTTGTCAGGGTGTCCTTCGGCAACGGATTCACTGGTAAAAATATAATCTTTCAAAAGTGCGGATGTCATGGCGTGAAAGTCTTGATAATGGTGGGTTTTGTACCACGCCAGAGTATACGTACCCCGCTCAAAACAAAAGCCCCTATTCGGAGCTTTTGAAATTTTTTGCCATTTGCTTCAGCATTTTCAGGAAATCCTTCCTGAGCTTTTCATCTGTAATTGTATAATAGGTACGTACAAGGTCAATGGTCTCCTTCTGAAGCATCACATCGTCCTCAGCCGTTCCCTCCATATCGAAAGGTTCCTGACTGTTATCCGAAAAACCGGCCTGCAGGCCAATATGCACATCTGGCGCGTAAAACCCCTCAAAGAAATAGGATACAGGCACATCCAGCACACGAGCGAACTGATAAAGGCGGCTGGCGCTCAGGCGATTACGGCCCTTCTCATATTTCTGAACCTGCTGAAACGTAATTCCGGCAGCTTCCGCAAGGTTTTCCTGCGTAATACCAATAAGGTTTCGGCGTGATTTCAGCTTTTGCCCCACATACACATCGACTGGGTTAGGCTCATCCCCCTCGACGGAACTGCGGCGTGAATTACGCTCTGCCAAGGCTAGCTTTTGATTTTTTGCAGTCATAAACTTCTTTTTTTGAAAACTCAGTAATAATGAAACAATATTCTGCCACGATTGCACTCTAAACCTTGCGATACAACTAATCTTAGGTATTAAGTCTTTTTTGACCATTCAACCTTTAGTTGCAATGTTTTCACCGCATGCAATTTTTCGTAGAATATTGCGCTATCAAGATATTTCCACAATTGAAAATTTTGCACTAAATTATGCAATATTTTGTGTTTTTAACAAATCCAGCCAGATTTTAGGCCATTATAAAACCCTTGCAATAAGACCATTAACCGACTATAAGGAACACAAATTTAGCTCTGTATAAACAGGGTGGGCTCAAAAAGACGCCCGCCTTTTTTGTTACCTAAACAGGAAATTTAACGGTTAATATATGGCCACAACACAGGAAAAGCGCATCGCGTCCATCGTCCAGCCGGCAATCGCCGATCTGGGCTTTGATCTTGTGTCGTTACGAATCATCGGCAGCAAGAAACTGCAAACCCTGCAGATTATGGCCGAAAATCCTGAAACTGGAACGCTCGACCTGGATGGCTGTGCAAAGATAAGCCATTCGATTTCCGCCCTGCTGGATGTCGAGGATCCGATTAGCGGCGCCTACCAGTTGGAAGTCAGTTCGCCCGGCATTGACCGCCCGCTGACTCGTCCGCAGGATTTTGAAAAGCATGTGGGTTTTGAAATTACCCTGGAAAGCGAAATGCCATCCGAAACCGGTCAGAAAAATTACCGTGGTCAGCTTGCATCTTTTCAGGACGGCGTCGTAAAATTGCACACGGACAATGGCGATTTCAGCTTTGATCTGCCCAATATTGCGCGCGCAAAATTAGTTTTAACCGATGAGTTGGTCAAATCAGCCCTCAAGAAAAATAGGAGTGAGGAAAAATGAGTCGTGTAGAAATTCTTCAGGTTGCGGATGTCGTTGCCCGTGAAAAAAACATGGATAAGGAAGTCATCATCCAGGCCATTGAACAGGCCATCCAAAAAGCCGGTCGCTCCAAATATGGCCATGAACATGATATTCGCTGCCATATCGACCGTCGTACGGGCGACACTGAACTCAAGCGTTACCGCACTGTAACGGAAGCCGAGCTGATCGAAAACGAAGCGGCACAGATTACTGTTGACCAGGCAAAACGTGAAAAGCCGGATGCGCAATTGGGCGATATCCTTATCGATACCCTGCCCGCCTTCGATTATGGCCGCGTGGCTGCCCAGACCGCAAAACAGGTCATTATGCAGAACATCCGCGAAGCGGAACGGGAACAGCAATTCGGTGAATTCGAAGGCCGTGTTGGCGAAATCGTCAGTGGCGTTATCAAACGTGTTGAATACGGCAACGCGACTATCGATCTTGGTCGCGCCGAAGCCGTTCTGCGCCGCGACGAAACCCTGCCGCGCGAGCATCTGAAAAACGGCGACCGCGTACGCGCTTACATCTACGATGTGCGTCGTGAACAACGCGGTCCGCAGATTTTCCTGTCCCGTACCCGTGGCGAATTCATGGCCAAATTGTTTGCTCAGGAAGTGCCAGAAATTTATGACGGCATTATCGAGATTAAATCGGTAGCCCGTGATCCGGGTTCCCGTGCAAAAATCGCTGTTTATTCCCGCGACGGCAGCATCGACCCGGTCGGTGCCTGCGTTGGTATGCGCGGCTCCCGTGTTCAGGCCGTTGTCGGCGAACTTGGTGGCGAGAAAATTGATATTATCCCATGGTCTCCGGACGTTGCGACATTTATCGTAAACGCGCTGGCTCCTGCCGAAGTCACCAAGGTTGTGATGGACGAAGAGAAACGCCGCCTTGATGTGGTCGTGCCGGATGAACAGCTTTCGCTTGCTATCGGGCGTCGTGGTCAGAACGTGCGCCTCGCATCCATCCTGACTGGCTGGTACATCGATATCCTGACTGAGGAAGAAGAAACCAAGCGCCGTCAGGAAGAATTCAATACGCGCTCGACCCTGTTTATTCAGGCGCTGGACGTGGATGACGTTATTGCCCGCCTGCTGATTGCCGAAGGCTTTACCAAAGTCGAAGAAATCGCTGAAACCACGCTGGACGAAATGGCATCAATTGAAGGCTTTAACGAAGAAATTGCCGAAGAACTGCGTAGCCGTGCCCAGAACTGGCTGAACGCCAAAGCTGAAGAACTGAAGGCCAAGCAGAAAGAGCTGGGTCTGGCTGACGATCTCGTCAATTTTGAGGGCTTGAATGTCGATCAGATTTTGACGCTGGGTCAGGCTGGCGTGAAAACCCTGGACGATCTGGCGGACCTCGCCGGTGATGAACTGGTTGAAATGCTGGGTGGCGAAAAGCAAATGTCCGAATCAGAAGCGAATGCCCTGATTATGAAGGCGCGTGAACACTGGTTTGCCGACGAAGCAACCGCTGATCAACCGTCAGCAACATGAGGAAAGTAACAGCTATATGGCAGAAAAAGGGCCCGCATATTTTTATCATCCTGTCGTAGGGGCTGTGTCCCCTACGCTGCTGGATGTCTATTTGCGGACACCCGATAAAACTATGCCGGCGGCTGTTGAACTTGCACCTGCCATATCTAAACCAGCCGCAAGGACACGAACGCCCATGACCCTGCTGAAAACCGCTATATGCGCTGTGACGGGTGAAGTTCTGCCTTTACGGGAGCTTGTCCGTTTTGCCGTAGCTCCGGATGGTCGCATTGTTCCTGATGTGACAAATAAACTGCCGGGGACTTTTATCTGGGTGAAAGCTGATCGCGCAGTTATTCAAAAAGCTATCTGGCGCAATAGCTTCGCCAGCCACACCCGCCAGAATGTGACCGTGCCGGGTGATTTGATGGATATGCTGGTTGATGGGCTGCAGCGCCAAACCATGCAGACATTAAGCCTTGCCAAACGCGCCGGTGACCTTACCTTTGGTTATAGCAAGGTTGATGAATCCCTGAGAGCCTGCCAGGCAGCCGTTTATGTGGTATCCAGTGACGCACAGGATAATGGGCGTGAAAAACTGGAACGTCTGGCAAAGCACCAGGAATTGCCGGTTCTTGACGCCTGGACCAGCGCTCAACTATCCGCCGCCATCGGCGAAGAAAACATTATGCATATCTGTCTGAAAGCCGGCGGATTGACCCAAAATTTACTCGAACTTGAAACAAAATTGAAAGCGATAGCACGGACAAAATAATGAGCGATCAGGAAAAGAAAACACTCTCCCTTGGTGGATCAAAGGGAACTCTGAGCCTTAAAGGTGGTACGCCCGGCCAGCAGCATATTACGCAGACGCTCGCGCGTGGCCAAAGTCGCGGCGTGGCGATTGAGGTGCGTAAAAAACGTGGTGCAACAGCAGCCCCCGCAAATGCATCTGGTGACGAAAACGCCGCCGAGCAAACTGATGCACATCTGAGCAACGATGAGCGTGATGCGCGCCTGAAAGCCCTGCAAAAGGCCAAGGAAGATGAAGAACGCCGCCGCGAGGATGAAGCAAAACGACGCGCGCTGGAAGCCGAAGAAGCCAAATTGCGTGATGAAGCCGCCCTCACCGGCAAACGTCCCGGCAAAATCAATGCCGAAGAGTTGCGCCGCCGTGAAATGGAAGAGCTGGAACGCATCAAGGAAGAAGATCGCCTGAAAGCCGAAGAAGCCGAAAAGGCACGTAAAGCACAGGAAAAGAAACTTGCCGAATCCCGACCGGCTCCTCTTGCTCGTCCGCAGGATGATGATTCTGGGAGCAGCAGTTATCGTGATCGCTTAAAGAAATCCGCCACCCGCCGTGGTGGTTCGGATGACGACGCAAGCAACCATGAGAATTATAATGGCCGCTCAGGCCGCATGACTGTTAACCAGGTACTGAACGAACAATATGAACGCGCTGACAGTGGTCGCTCACTTGCCTCCGTCCGCCGTGCACGTCAAAAAGCCCGTAATGCCGGAGTCAAAGTCGAACAGGCAAAACAATTCCGTGAAGTTATCGTACCGGAAACCATCACCGTCCAGGAACTGGCAAACCGTATGACCGAACGCGGGGGTGATGTTATCAAATCACTGATGAAAATGGGCGTTATGGCCACGATCAATCAGTCAATTGACGCCGACACCGCAGAGCTGATTATCCTTGAATTCGGACATAAGATTAAACGCGTGACCGAAGCTGACGTGGAAATCGGTATTGAGGGTATCGAAGACAATGATACCAACCTGCTGCCGCGCCCACCGGTTGTTACCATTATGGGGCACGTCGACCACGGGAAAACCTCCTTGCTCGACGCTCTGCGCTCCACCGATGTTGTATCGGGCGAAGCCGGCGGTATTACCCAGCATATTGGCGCGTACCAGATTACCATGCCATCCGGCCAGAAAATCACGTTCCTGGATACACCAGGCCACGCTGCATTTACCGAAATGCGCGCCCGTGGTGCCAACGTCACGGATATCGTGGTGCTGGTTGTCGCGGCTAATGACTCGATCATGCCGCAAACCATTGAAGCCATTGCGCATGCGAAAGCCGCCAATGCCCCAATGATTGTCGCCATCAATAAGGTTGACCTGCCGGATGCCAACCCGTGGCAGGTAAAACAGGACTTGTTGCAACACGATGTTCAGGTGGAAGAGATGGGCGGCGATGTCCTCTGCGTCGAAGTATCCGCGAAGAAGAAAATGAATCTCGACAAGCTCGAAGAAACCATTCTTCTGCAGGCCGAGGTTCTCAATCTGCGGGCCAACCCGAACCGCGCTGCGGCAGGTGCCGTGGTTGAATCCAAACTGGAACAGGGCCGCGGTTCTGTGGCCACTGTGCTTATCCAGAAAGGCACACTGCGTATAGGCGATATTTTCGTGGTTGGTTCTGAATGGGGTCGCGTCCGTGCTATCCTTGATGACCGTGGCCAGCAGATTAAGGAAGCCATTCCCGGTCAACCAGTCGAAGTCCTTGGTTTGACTGGGACTCCGGATGCTGGCGACCAGTTCACCGTGGTGGATAACGAGCCAAAAGCGCGTGAAATCGTCGATTACCGTCTGCGCAAGAAGAAAGAAAAAGAAGCGGCTATCGTCAGCGGCGCATCCTTCGAACAATTACTGGCGCAAGCCCGCGACAACAAAAAAGAACTGCCGATTATCATCAAGGCGGACGTGCATGGGTCGGTCGAAGCTATCGCTGGATCATTGTCCAAAATGGTCGCGGAAAATACCGAAGTCGGCGTGCGCATCCTGCATACCGGTGTTGGCGCTATCACCGAATCCGATATCACTTTGGCTCGCGCCTCCGGTGCGTTCCTGGTCGGCTTTAACGTCCGCGCGAACGCGCAGGCCCGTGAAATGGCCAAACGTGACAAGGTGGAAATCCGCTACTACAACATCATCTATAACATCATCGACGATGTGAAGGCGATGCTGGGCGGCATGCTGTCACCGTTGGTCCGCGAGGAATATCTGGGTCAGGCCGAAATCCGCCAGGTATTCAACATCACCAAGGTCGGCAAGATCGGTGGCTGTATGGTTACAACCGGTTCGGTCAAACGTGGTGCCAAGGTCCGTCTGCTGCGTGACGACGTGGTTATTCATGAAGGAACGCTCAAGACCCTCAAACGCTTCAAGGACGAAGTTAAAGAGGTTCAGGCAGGCATGGATTGCGGTATGGCGTTCGAAAACTATGAAGACATCCGCGAAGGTGACATCATCGAATGCTTTGATGTGAAACAGGAAACTCGGACACTGGCGTAACATGAAACCGCAAAATTCAAATACCGGCCCAACGCAGCGCCAGCTGCGTGTCGGGGAACAGCTCCGCCACATCGTGGTGGAGACTCTGGCGCGCGGCCATTTCCACGATGCATTCCTGCTGGATAACGCATCAATGGTCAGTGTGTCCGAAGTCCGCGTGTCTCCTGACATGAAGTATGCGACGGCCTATATCGTCGTGCTGGGCGGGGCCGATACGAAGCCGTATCTGGAAGCCCTGTCCGCCAATGCCGATATCTTTCAGAAGGAATTCGCACGGCAGATACGTATGAAATTCACGCCGAAACTGCGTTTTGCCGAAGATGACAGTTTTGAAAACGCGGCGAAGATAGATGCTATTCTGCATAACCTGCCAAAGGCAGCCGACGAATAATTCTTAGTACTGGAATCTGCGTTCCAGCATATAGGTATTGTCAATGTTGGCCTTCGGCTGGAACCCCATTGATTGTAGGCGTGCCAGCATAGCATTCTGGTCAATATCCGACCCAGTCAGACTGGTCGGATGCAATTCAATCAACATGCTGGCGCAGTATCTAAGGGCATCGGCATCTTCATAGATCAATGGAATTTCGCCGCCCTCAATATCGCAGATAAGACTGTAAACGCCATTCACGTCATTTTCGCGCAAAATTTCACTAAGCGATTTAACCGGGACATCAATTGTCGTACCATCCGTGTCGCGTCCGGCCACCTGACCAACCAGCCCGGAATCAAGACCTGGGCGGCGAATAAATGGCATCGTTCCCCCTCCCATACCGATGGCGGCCTCAACGAAAGTTGTTTGCAGGAAATCTGTATAAGGGGCATTGCGTGCCAAAGCGCGGTCCACATTCTTTTTCAATGAGGGAACAGAATCAGGATTAGGTTCAACACAAACCAGTTTTTCAAAACAAGGTAATTTATCGATAGCCGTACTGCTGACAACACCGATATTGGATCCTAACTCAATGATAGTGCCTGCCGAATTAAAAACCCCAAGCAGGGACCGCTCAGCCCGCTCATAGGTACCGCGGATAATAGCAAGATAAGTGCCTGGATTCATATTACGCGGCGTGGATATGACATGCATTTCCGGCGTAATCGCCGCACCAAAAGTCTTATTAAAGGCTTGGGCAGCGGTTTTGATGCCGTCTTTAACGGTTCTTTTCAATTTTGTTCTCATAGGCCGTAAAATAAACAATCGTTAATAATTATGTCAATATATTTGTTACGTGACTTTTGGGCCTTAAATCACTAAACAAAACGGCTGATTAGAAAGACCAAGATGGCCCCGAAACCCAAGAATAATATCTCCGGCTGGATCAACCTGCATAAACCCGCCGGGATGACATCGAATGACGCGCTGATGAAGGTCAAACGCGCCCTGAATTTCCCCAAAATCGGCCATGCGGGAACGCTTGATCCCCTCGCCTCCGGCATCCTGCCTATTGCGCTGGGCGAAGCCACCAAGCTGGTTCAGTACATGATGGATGACGACAAGGTGTACCTCTATACCGTGACCTGGGGCGAACAGCGCAGCACCGATGACATGGAAGGCGAAATCATTGCCACATCCAATGTCCGTCCCACCCGTGACCAGATTGAGGCCACCTTGCCGTCTTTTATCGGCACCATCCAGCAGGTTCCTCCCGCATTTTCAGCCATCAAGGTTGACGGCGAACGCGCCTATGCGCTGGCCCGCGCCGGGGAAACGGTTGAGCTGAAATCCCGCCCGGTGGAAGTCTATGAGCTGGAAATAACCGACCTAACCCCCGATTCCGCGACCTTCCGCTGCGTCTGTGGCAAAGGCACCTATGTGCGGTCCCTGGCGCGGGATATGGCCGAAAAACTGGGGACCAAAGGCTATGTCAGCCGCCTGATCCGTGAAGGAGTCGGCCCTTTTTACCTGAATAACGCGATTTCACTGGACTTTTTCCTGCAAAATGACGATAAAAGCACCCTTGAAAGCATTGTGCTTCCTGTTCAGACCGTACTGGACGATATCCCGGTACTGGCCGTAAATGACACGGAAGCGGCACGACTGAAAAACGGACAAAAGCTGACCTTTATAGCCCGTCCGGATGTTGAGCGCCTGGTGAAAGCCGGACACGACATCAAAAGCCGTGATGCTGGACTGATGATGGCGACACATCACGGCAAAGCTCTCGCGATGCTCGATGTACTCGGAGTCGAAGCTCAGCCGGTGCGTGTATTTAACCTGTAATCTCTTGAAAGGAGAACACGATGTCGATTAAGCCTGAGCGTAAAACCGCTGTTATCACCGATAACAAAACCTCTGCTAATGATACTGGCTCCCCGGAAGTGCAAATCGCAATTCTGACCGAGCGTATCAACAACCTGTCCAAGCACATGGAAAGCAACAAGAAAGATTTCAGCAGCCGCCGCGGTCTGATGACCATGGTTGCGCGTCGCCGTAAACTGCTTGACTACCTCGCGAAAACCGCTGCGCCTCGTTACCAGGCCATCATCGCGAAACTCGGTATCCGTAAATAATCGGACATCCGGTACAGAATTGAAAAGCGGAACATCTGTTCCGCTTTTTTATTATCACATGCCTGGCCCGGAAGGCTTCCAGCCATATTGTTGTGTCGCTGGGGTTGGCCCCTTGTAACTATCCTCATTCGCGGCCTCTTCATCCGGCATCATATAATCCTTGCCGCACATACCATCCATATTTGGAAGGGCTGGCGTGATGCGCCCTGATTTCAAATCGACGGAATAACGGTTTGGGTCGTTCTCGGCTTTAATCTCCCTGTCGCTGTCGACAAGCAGAGCTATATTTTCATTCCGTATCTGCGGCAACACATCTCTACCCAACACTTCATTCATGGGGAGGCGAGGATCAAATATAACTGTATTTATCCCCGCACCGCGCAAACCTGAATCCAGGTCAAACCCATCACGGTTGCTGTGTGTTGTGTGCGCCCTGCCATATACGATGATAGCTCCCTCAGGATTCTCGTTAACCAGCTTTACCCCCAGGGCTGCGGTCGCACGATCAGCAGCCAAGCGAACTGGCAGATCAAAATCTGATGATTTTGTCTCTGCCTCGAATCTTCTTTCAATCTGCTGCCATTTGCCGTGCATCTCCATGATTTGCCCAGTTAAAGGGTGCTGTGCATGAAACAAGGAAAGAACACCGTCCTGAAAATTCTGTGGCGTGTGCATTCCGCCGTTTGCCCGGCTATTAAGAATATCAGCCAACGCAGTTTGCCCCTTTTCATCAAGACTTTCCCGCCTGCTGTCTATCTCCCTGGCATAACCGTCAAACAGGGCCTGCGGGTTGGTATTGAATTGCGACTGGTTCTTGGTCATAAATTTAAAGTAATCAATGTCTTTTGCAATAATGGCGGCCTTCATTTCATTTTGAAGCTTGAGGGTATCAGGGTTAGCCAGGATTGGGGAACTCCCTTCATACGTTCCTGCCGCCCTTATTTTGACTCCGCTTTCGATATTCTGCGCCATGTTCTCATAAAACTGATAGGCGCGGGAATCGCCAACATACCACTTCGGACCGAACCCATTGTCAAAGTGTTGCTGCATCAGGGTAACAAAACTTCCACGCGTTATCTGCTTATCTTCAAACGCACGGATGAGTTGTTCTTCAGCGGGGGTGATCATTTCCATGCCGACAACCATGCCGGTTTTTTTCGCCAGACCGAAGGCATACTGATGCGTTTTATCCATATGCGGATGAAAATCCGTGATGACAACGGCCTTGGCATCACCGATAAGCGGTAATGACGTATCAATAGCCTTCTGATATGGGTTCTTTTGATCTGGCAAGATTTAGATCCCCCGGGTAAGGACTTTAAGGAGCGAAATCCTGAATTGGTGCTGGGGCTGGTGCTGTTGGGGCCTGCGCCACTTGCCGCCCTTCCATAGCACTTGCAAATGACTTGCTGAAGTCAG
>CAMLMM010000056.1 GCA_946481105.1 uncultured Alphaproteobacteria bacterium | reverse complement strand
GTTTGTTCCTGCGGCGGCTTGGCATAGGCCTCCGATACCTGTCTATGCCGATCCAGGGTCTCCTGACGTCTTTGCTTCGACTCACGTTCAACATCAGCAACAGAACGGCCCGTTGCTTCGGCCACTTCAGCGGCGGTTAATTTACGTGTCGGCCCTGCCATAAAACCCCTCTTTCCCTAACCTTACGACCAATTTTATATGGAAATAAATAATATTTGATTAAAAACAGGATTTTAATGTAACCAAAGGGTTGAAACCTTCGTTATATCCTTTAGTTGTTACTTGTCGCTAAAACCTATGAAGGAGATTCAACATGCGTACTCTTATGACTGCCCTGGCCATTATGGCTGTTTCCGCCCCTGCTTTCGCAGCTGACATGAACGATGCCGAAGGCACCGTTGGCATTGCAACCGGCACCTATGAAGTGTCCGTTTCCCAGCAGCAAGCAAACATGGAACCATCCAAAATGGAACCAGCTGCTGGCTTTGACATGCGTGCGCCAAAATATAACGGCCCGGAATTTAAATCCGCCAAGCCAGAAGATGCTGAAGGTACCGTTGGTATCGCTACTGGCGAATACAACCAGTAATCTGCCAGTAATCTGATTGTTATAAAATCAAACACCCCGCCATCGCGGGGTGTTTTTTTATTTCTAGGCCGCTTCCTGTAACTGCTTCAGCGCGGATGAAAACTTGGCCAGCATGGCCTCGTTCTCGGCACGGCGCGACTTCTGCTCGGCAATGATTTCAGCCGGAGCGTTCGCCACGAATTTCTCATCGCTCAGCTTCTGGTCGATTTTACCGATATTGACCTGCAGCTTGTCGATTTCCTTTTTCAGGCGATCACGTTCTTTATCCAGGTCGATAATCTCGGCAATCGGCAGGATAATCGTCGCTTCATCCACGATGGTCTGGATCGAGCCTTTCGGCGCGGTGGACGTCATGTCGATAGCCTCGATCCGCGCCATGCGGCCGATAATCTCGCCATAGGTTTTCAGACGCGCGGCGGTATCGGCATTCGCATCCTTCACCAGCATCTTGATTTTTGCCGATGCCGGGACATTCATGTCCGAACGGACGGAACGGATCTCCGTAATGGTTTTAATCAGCCAGCTGATTTCCGTCTGTGCCGCGCCGCTATACAATTTGGCATCATATTGCGGCCAAGCCTGACCCATTAACAGGCTTCCGGTCGGGCGCACTGCGATGCTTTCATACAGTTCTTCGGTAATAAACGGCATGAACGGGTTGAGCAACACCAGAATCTGGTCCAACACCCAGCCAATCGTGTCGCGTGTTTCCTGTTTTAATGCGTTGTTGGTGTTCTGTTCACCCAGCAATGGCTTGGTGAATTCCAGATACCAGTCACAGAACGTGCCCCACACGAATTGATAGATCGAATTCGCCGCATCGTTGAAACGGTAATCGGCCAAATTCTGCTCAATGCCTTTCTTGGCATCCATCAGCGCGCTGATAATCCAGCGGTTGACCGTATCCGTTGCCTGCCCCGGTTTGAAATCCGGATTTGGGTTGGCGCCATTCATTTCACAGTAACGCGTGGCGTTCCAGAGTTTCGTTGCGAAGTTGCGGTAGCCTTCGATGCGCTCCTCGGACAGCTTCACGTCACGGCCCTGCGCCGCCATCGCGGTCATGCAGAAACGCAGCGCGTCGGCCCCGTATTTCTCGATGATTTCCAGCGGGTCGATGACGTTGCCTTTCGACTTCGACATCTTCTGCCCTTTGGCATCACGGACCAGCGCATGGATATAGACCTTTTTGAAAGGCACATCGCCCATGAAGTGAATACCCATCATCATCATCCGGGCCACCCAGAAGAAGATAATGTCGAAACCGGTAATCAGTACATCACCGGGATAGTAACGCGACAATTCCGGTGTTTTGTCCGGCCAGCCAAGCGTTGAGAATGGCCACAGCGCCGATGAGAACCACGTATCCAGCACGTCTTCATCACGGCGGAGTTTGACTCCTGCCCCGGCTTGTTTCTGGGCTTCTTCTTCCGTTTCAGCCACATACACACTACCGTCTTCATCATACCAGGCCGGAATCTGGTGGCCCCACCACAATTGGCGCGAGATACACCATGGCTGAATATTTTCGAGCCAATCGAAGAATGTATTCTCCCAGTTCTTCGGCACGAATTCGGTTTTGCCTGTGCGTACCGCTTCAATCGCGGGCTTCGCCAGAACACCGGCGTTGCAATACCACTGGTCGGTCAGGTATGGCTCAATCACCACGCCCGAACGGTCGCCATACGGCACCTGATGCACATGGTCGACGACTTTCTCGAGATATTCCAGTTCCTCAAGGTCGCCGATTATTTTCTTGCGGGCTTCGAAACGATCCAACCCGACATAATCATGCGGGCAGTTTTCATTCATGTGCCCGTCCGGCGTCATCAAATTGATAAGCGGAATGCCTTTATCTTTATGGCGCTTGTAAACTTCAAAGTCGTTGAAGTCATGCGCCGCCGTAATCTTCACCGCGCCCGACCCGAAGTCCGACTTCACATACTCATCCGCGACAATCGGGATAATCCGGTTACAGACTGGTACCACGGCAAACTTGCCAACCAGATCGGTATAGCGTTCATCATCCGGATGCACCGCAATCGCACCATCGGCGAGGATTGTTTCCGGACGCGTCGTGGCAATGCTGATCGACCCGCTGCCGTCCTCAAGCGGATAACGCACATGGTACATTTTGCCTTTGATTTCGCGGTGTTCCACCTCAAGGTCGGATACAGCGGTCAGGAGTTTCGGGTCCCAGTTGACCAGGCGCTTGTCCTTATAAATCAGGCCTTCCTTGAATAAATCGACGAATACTTTACGGACGGCTTTGCTCAAACCTTCATCCATGGTGAAGCGCTCACGGCTCCAGTCCGGCGTCGTCCCCAGGCGGCGCAGCTGACTCGTAATCGTGCCGCCGGAATATTCTTTCCATTCCCAAACTTTTTCCAGGAATGCGTCACGCCCCATATCACGGCGTGACATGTTACTGCCTTCGGCGGCTAGTTTACGCTCGACGACCATCTGCGTCGCGATACCCGCATGGTCCGTTCCCGGCATCCACAGCGCGTCGCGTCCGTTCATGCGATTATAACGTGTCAGGATGTCCTGCAGCGTCATCGTGAACGCATGGCCCATGTGCAGCGTCCCCGTCACATTGGGTGGCGGCATCATGATACAATATGGCGTTTTATCGCTTTTGGGATTGGCGTCAAAAAGCCCCGAATCTTCCCATTTTTTGTAATGGTGTTTTTCGATCTGGGTATGGTCAAAAGTTTTATCGAGCATAACGGGCGTCTTCCTTATAAAATCCAGCCCTTTCATAGCGTTATCTGCGGTTTTGAGCAAGAATTCTGTATGTTGACATAAGCCAAAGCTATGTTATTTTGCAAGGCAGAATCATAAAAAACTAAACAGGGATTGAGTATCCACCATGCTTCGACAGCTCTGCGTTAAGCCTGCACGGGACAACTTCCGTCCTGCGGCACAACCACAAGTCCCTTCCCCTCTGAAAGCATATTTATCTAGCCCCCATACGCCTGCCGCCCTCAAGGCCTTTGGCCAAATCATGAAACAGTGGCATCATGGCGCCAAACCTCTGGCAAGATTGCTGGACCCAAAACTGCCCAAAGAAGAAAGAGACGAACTCATTGTCTTTGGGCAGCAAATCCGGCGTGTTTTTCCTTTCCTCACATCACAATGCGAAACCATGGCTCGCCATCATCGTGACGCCTATCACGCAATGTGCAACCTCCTCCATCATGCTGTACTGACCCATGCCGCCGCCGTTGTTGCCGAACGCCGTAACGAGGTTCATCTCAACCGCTATGATCCGGCCATCAGCATCATGACAGGTATACTGGCCTTCTCACCGCCGCGTGGCCGCGAACGCGCCTTGGTTCCGCCTATTCATATGCTACCTGATTCACATCTCGACAAAGTACTTAGCCAGGCCCTTGCCGACACATCTGCGCTCCTTTTCCAGCAGATGCGTCAGGATGGCCTCAAAGACCATGTTGATTTCCTTATTGAAAAAACTGCCCATATTGCATCACGCGAATCCCTTTATACGCATCATACAAAATCCGGTATGCGCACAGGATTCATTCTCATCTATAAAGATGTTATGAGCAGCTCAGAATGGGATATGATTGAACAGAGCCGCTTCTATGCGCAAAACAAAGAGACACAGGATATTATCAACGAATTAATCCGGGCCCTTATTAAGAATCTATGCCGCGAAGTCGCAACTGGACCTGATGGTGCATTATTTCAGGGACATGCCTATGTGGCGAAATAAGGGAAATTAATCCCGAGCCTGACGGGAGAGTTTTTCCAGCTCTTTTTCGACCAGACGCTCGACCAGACGCGGTACATTGTCGTCCACCCACTGGCGCAGCATCGGGCGCAGCAAATCTTTGGCGATATCTTCGAGCGTAATTCGGCCATCAGCGTAGAGGCGTTTATTCTCTTCACGCTCAACCGGGATATTGCCCAGAAGGCGTGAAAAGGCTTGGGTTGTCGCATCGGCCGCCGGCGTTGAAAACAACGCATCAATATCATCAGCGGACGCCGACAGATCCAGATCGCTGGCACGGGTAGCCTCGGCTGTTGCCGACAAATCGAGGGTCGATGTGCGTGGCGCAGGCTCTGGCTCAACAATCGGTTCAGCCAGCGGAATCTCAAATTTTTCTTCGCTGTAATCGATGACTTTCTCTTCGCCATCGGTGATTTCATTGGTCAGGTCCAGCACATCGGCAAAAGACTGCCGGGTTGGCTCCTCTTTTGGCTCTTCCGGCTGGTGCAGCGGGATGTCAAATGCCTCATCTTTCGGAAGCTCGATCTCGCCTGCCGGACGCGTTTCATCATCGTCGGAAATAATCTGGCGGATCGACGCAAGAATTTCTTCTATCGACGGTTCTTGCTCGGGTTTATTGCCAGCCATAGAAACAGTTCCTTAGTAATCTTTAAGACGGTATAGTGTGACCGAATGCTAACGCCTTGTCAAAGCAGGATTTAATGCCTGAGGGGTGACTATCCACATCTCTGTGAGGTTATTTTTCAGAATGCAAACGCCTGTGATGGCTCAAACCCTTTCAAATAGGCTGTCGACGCATCCCCCAGATCTTTTTGCAGAATCTGGCCGCTGGCTTCGCGCATCAGGACAATCAGCCGACCAGTACCGATTTCGCGGTCGGGGCGCAGCACAAAATATAAACGTCCACCATCAGCCAACTGACCAATCAGATTTTCCGGCACCTGTCCGACTGCGCCGTTGACCAGAATAAGCTGATACGGGCCACCTTGTGCATACCCATCCGCATGGTTGCCGATAATGGGCGAAATATTCGTAAGCCCCAGTTCCGCCCAGTGTTGCGGCCCAGATTGCAGCAATTTTTCGTCCTGGTCCAGCGCGACCACCTGTCCGGCCAGTTTGGCCAGAATGGCCGCAGAATAGCCGCTGCCCCCGCCGATATCCAGGACTTTATCCGACCCATGGATGTCCGCATCCTGCACCATGCGCGCATGGATAAGCGGCTCCATCAGAACCCGTCCATCCGCCAGTTGGATATCGTCATCCATATAGCAAACCCCGCGCAACGTGTTGGGAACAAACATTTCGCGCGGCACGGCGCGGTAGGTGTCCATAATCGTTTCATTCACGATGCCAGAGGGCTGAAGCTGCGATACGACCATCGCTTCGCGTGATTTTTCAAAGTTTTGCAAGGTC
Source organism: uncultured Alphaproteobacteria bacterium (assembly GCA_946481105.1). The sequence continues at coordinate 7,497 of CAMLMM010000056.1, read as the reverse complement.
ATAGGTAAATCCTTAAAAAGACAATTTCACGCCTGTTTTACAGGAATTTACGCTGGATTTCCATGGTGAAAAATGCTAATTGTCCCGCCTCGCCCCTAAAAACAGGGGTATATGACAGCCTAATCAGGTTTGTTTTTCACAAGGCGCAAGACGCGCAGCGTAGAAGTAAACTACGTAAGCGGCGAAGCAACGCTGTGAAAAATAAAGCTGGGACGGCTGTGGCGCGATGGCCGAGTGGTCAGGCTGAGCTCTGCAAAAGCTCCCACGCCGGTTCGATTCCGGCTCGTGCCTCCATTATCTACTTTCCCCACGTTCATTATTGTTCATAGATATTCGCAAAACCAGCTAAAAACAGCGGATTTTTTGTTATCTGAACAATCCTGCACTCACCCGCATTCATTTACAGCCGTCAAAAATGTTGGTACATTTGTTGATATAAGGTCAAATACCAACAAAAAGATACCAACAAAATGAAGCTGACCAATACGGCTTGTGCGAATGCAAAACCCAAGGAAACAGCCTATAAGCTAACTGATGGGCAAGGCATGTATCTCGAAATCAGGCCGAACGGCTCAAAATACTGGCGCATGGCCTACAGGATTCACGGCAAACAAAAGCTGCTCGCCATAGGCATATATCCTGAAATCACCCTGAAAGACGCACGGGAGGCCAGAGCGCAAGCGAGAAAGCTGCTCAAGGACGGTATTGATCCATCAAAAAACAAACGGCACGAAAAGCGCAAAGCAACAATTAATGCCAATAACACCTTTGAAGCCATTGCCCGCGAATGGCACGACAATCAAAAAAGCCGGTGGAGCGAAAACCATACACAAAATGTCCTGCACCGTTTGGAAACCGATGTTTTTCCTTATATCGGTTCTGACTCTATCGCCGATCTGGAAGCCTTGCACCTGCTGGACATGCTCAGGAAAATCGAAAAGCGCGGTGCATTGGATATAGCCGGACGCACACGGCAATTATGCGGGCAGGTATTTCGTTATGGCATCCAGACAGGCCGATGCAAACACGACCCCTCACGTGATCTGCAAGGTGCATTGAAAACCAGAAAAACAGAACATTTTGCGGCCATAGAAACAAAAGAAATCCCCGAACTACTGGCTGCTTTAGAGCGTAATGATGCCCGTCTTTATGCCCGTACACGCCGCGCCATCAAGCTATCCCTGCTGACATTCGTTCGCCCTGGGGAACTGCGCAAAGCAACTTGGGATGAAATTGACTTTCAAGCTAAACGATGGCTCATTCCGGCAGAGCGTATGAAAATGCGCCGCGATCATATTGTTCCCCTCTCCCGCCAAGCGATTGAAATTTTGAAGGAACAAAAAGAGGAAACAAACCACCTCAGCACCAATTTGGTATTCCCAAGCCAGATACGTCCCAAAGACCCTATGAGCGACGGGACGGTTAGAATTGCCCTGCAAAAACTGGGATTTAAAGATCGTATGACCGCACACGGATTTCGTGCTCTGGCACGGACTGCTATCCGTGAAAAGCTGGACTATGAACCCGATGTCATCGAATGTCAGTTGGCGCACAAGGCGGCGGGCCCCCTCGGTGAAGCTTATAACCGTGCCCAATTCCTGCAACAGCGTACCGTGATGATGCAGGAATGGAGTGATTATCTTGATACCGTTGCCGCGAAAGGCCAGATTATCACACCAAACTTTAAGGCTGGAAGAAAGAGATAATTTTTGATGTCTGTCTTTCAAAGCATGACCAATGACGAAATACAAGCGGCACAAGACAGGCTTAATGAATTGTGTAACCGGCACGGCATTGAAAAATTTAGCATTCAGGGCGGTGTTGGGCTTGTCGGCTGGCAAAAGCTGATTCTGGCGATGTGCGGCGTGGATGTAAATCAACGCTATAGGTCGGGGCGTAAGGCTAATCAAGATGAATTCGTTGATGATGTCAGGCGACAATATGCGCTATATACGGATTTTGGACGGGTTGAAATTTTTAATGATAAGGACAAAACCAAGGAAACGACATATAAGCAATTACCCGATTTTTATGATAACGAAGTACACAATTTTATTGCCGATAGCCTGTCAGAAAAATACGGCAAAAAAATCAAGCCCAGCAAAATCAGGGGCATCTTGAAAAATAAACATAACAGGGAACAGCTTAAACGGTTGGCGCAAGACGAATTCAAGAAACTTGAAAACGCCCCTTTTGATCCTGATGAATTTATCGTAAACACCAAATAATTTGCACATAATTATCTTAGACTATTTTGTGCAATTTATGAAAATGACACATCCGAACGCCTGTGAATAATCGAATGTGCGCGGCAATTCAGCCGTACATGACACAGGAGTTTATCAATGCAAAATCCTAGCGATATTGTTGCCTATTCGATAGATGCGGCAGCAAAAGCCTCTCACACGGGCCGGACAAAACTTTATGCCGAAATTAAAGCCGGTCGCCTCCGTGCGATCAAACTGGGCAAGCGGACGCTGGTTACAGCCGAAGCACTTTCCGAATGGCTCAACAGTCTTCCTGCCATTGGGGAGAATGCTCAATGACAAATCTTCAAACCGAGGCGATCAGACCCGATAAAACCGACAAACCCTATTCGATCACAAATCAAGAATTTTTACAGGCGATATTCCGTGACTTGCCGGAGGACGTTCGTGGTATGATCGTAAGTTCAGCGGGCAATCCTGATTTTAAACCAAAGGGTTTTTGGGATGCCGAACCATTATACGATTATGCGGATATTTCAGAGCACAACAATAATTATATGACTTTATCGGCTTTTAACCCTGATGGAAGCGGTAAATATCAGAGGAAAAAGAAACAGTTTTGGGGACTGTGTGCGATTGTTTTGGATGACATCGGCACAAAAATTCCCACTGATTCTATCGGTTTAAAGCCGTCATGGAAAAACGAAACATCATTTGGAAACTATCAATACGGCTATATCTTGAAAGCCCCCATCACGCATTCAAAAGCCGCTGACAATTTGATGAATGCGATCATTGAGGCCGGATTGTGTGATCCTGGACTCAGCGGGCCATGCACGAGACTGGCGAGGTTGCCGGTCGGAATCAACGGAAAGCATGATCCGGTCTTTCAATGCGAATTGGAGGAATGGCATCCTGAGCGCATGTTTACAATCGGGCAGTTGATCAACGGGCTAGGATTGAGTATCAGCACGGCAGTCAAGGGCCAGGAGAAAGTACAGATAGTGCGGGCATTGAATGAGGGCGATCCCATTTACATTCCACGTCCGCATGAAAACCGCATTCTGGCAGAGTTGGCAAAGCGCAATCTGTACAAATCCGCCCTTGGTGACGGAAAGCATGACATGACCTGCCCTTGGTGTCATGAACACACAGGCGAGATTGACGGCGGCACGGGTTATTTTGAGCCTGGCCCGAATTTCCCTATCGGCGGCTTTCACTGCTTTCACGGTCACTGCAAAGGAAGAAACATTCATACTCTTCTTGAATACCTGGGCTTGAATGTTGCCGATACGCGCACAAAGCCAACGATCCGACTGGTGCAGGGCGAAATTCATCACATTGTTGAGTGCGCCGAAAAAGAACTTGCCGCTACGGGACGCTATTTTCAAAGGGGCGGGACAATCTCTACGGTCAAGCACGATCCCATCACGCATGAAACAACAATCAAAACCTTACCAAAGAATGCTCTTGTTTCGGCTCTTTCCAGCGTTGCCGTTTGGGAGAAATTCGATGGTCGAGCCGGAGGACGTATCAAGTGCGATCCGCCCGAACGTATTTGTATGGCAGTGGACGGGGCGGAAGACTATCAGCATCTTCCCGCACTAAACGGCATTGCCCATCAACCCTATCTGCGAAACGATGGAAGTCTTGCAACCGTTTCAGGTTATGACGCTGCAACGGGTATGTATGGGGCGTTCAAATCGGAAAATTTCTCGGTTCCGGAACATCCTACGGAAGCGCAAGCGCGAGATGCCCTGAGAAAATTACAGGCCCTTGTCGAAGAATTCCCCTTCAAGAATGAATATGATCGCTCTGCTGCGATATGTGGAATGCTGACGGCGACTATTCGCCCTAGCCTGCCACTTGCGCCCATGTTTCATGTCAAAGCCCCTCAAATCAGTTCCGGCAAATCCTATCTTTGCCGTATTGTTGGAGGATTCGCGTCCGATCAAACAGGAACGCCGACGACCTTTCCGCAAGACGATGAGGAATGCCGAAAAGTCCTGTTGGCTGAATTTATGCGCGGGGCCTCAGTAATCGAGTTTGACAATCTGACAGGCGATCTTATCGCGCATAAAAGCCTGTGCGCGGCCCTGACTTCAGAATATATGACGGGGCGCATTCTGGGCGTGTCAAAAACGGTATCGGTCAGCACCCGCGCCCTTTTTCTTTCCAGCGGTAACAATGTCGGGCCGGTGCGGGATATGGCCCGCCGCTGCATCACGATCAATCTTGATCCGGTCTGTGAAATTCCCGCCGCACGGACATTCAAAAACCCCGATCTGCTGGGGATGTTGTACCAACAGCGGCGTGAATATGTATCCTACGCCCTGACAATCATCAGAGCATGGATCGTCGCGGGCAGGCCGAAAACCGAATGTCGGACAGTCGCCAGCTACGGCGCATGGTCAGATTTTTGCCGACAACCACTCCTCTGGCTGGGATTGCCTGACCCTGTACAATCCCTGTTCAACACGATCATGGATGATCCCGATCGGGAACTTCTGGGACGCATCCTGAAACTTTGGTGGGATTCATGCGGCAATACACCCACGAAAATCGCGTCTTTCGCTCTGGACGCTGGCGAAAGGGAGTTTGATGGAGATGACATCCTGAAAGAAATTGCGGGTGATAAATACGGCACGATCAACAATACGCGTCTCGGACGCTGGATCAAGCGCAATGAGGGAAAAGTCGTCAACGGCCTCAGATTTACCCGCGCCAGTGTCAGCACGAATACTGTCCTGTGGAGGGTGGAGGAAGTCAAATAGGGTTAATCGGGTTTATCGGATAATCCTGCTTCAATCTTAGAAAATACACAAAGGATTAAAAAATGAAAGAATTGCAATCCGTCAAAGGATCAATCATGCGGTTGATGACTGCTAATTCCCAAAAATGGTTTTCTTCGCGTGCAATCACTGCACATCTGAAAGCGGAGCTGGGACGGGATATAAAGCCAACTTGCGATCTGATACGTTTGATCAAGAGCGGTCACATTTTAAGAGCGCACAAACCAAGGCATCTCACGAGATCAAAAATCGGCAGGCCAGAATTCATCTATAAGTGGAGCGGCAGACCGTATAGAGACGAAATTCAGCGGATTAGACAGTTGCCTTATGATGAGCTTTGTCCCACCGATAAAGCAAAAATTATGCGCTGTCTAAGCGCATATTACCCAGACTTGCCCACCTGGTATCGGCGCATGATGCTATGATTTTTACATCAAAAAAATTCATGCGCCCTCTTTTCGCAACCCCCATAAAGGTAGAGAACCCCAGATATTGCCATAGTGATCCCATAAAAATCTCGCACTTGTCAGTTTCAAAGTAAAATCAGCTCTTTTTTATAAATTCATAATGTTCTACAGTGATTTTAGATCGTTCTGGGCAACGGTTCGGGGCTTGATATCCCCTGCAATGCGGCAACTTAGCATCATGCCGTTAAACGATGCTGCTTTTTCGACTCCGGTTGGGAAGGCGGCGGAATACAATAGCGCATAGCGTAAATACGCTGCGCCGTCATTGCACGGATATCAACTTCCCGATCACCAGAGCCCACTGGTGATTTTTTATTCGGGAGAATCTAAAAAATGAAAATATTACTCATATGTCTATTGCTTTTAATTTTCAGCCTTCATGCTAATGCAGATAACCAACTTAATGATCAAACAGGATATCTTAAGCAGTTCATTGAAGATTACTCATCTAACCATGAAAACAACAAACCAGTCTATCTCGAAAAACTCACAGTCTTAGGTGCCTGGGCTAAAATAGGCTTAATTTTCGGTTATGCCGATAATATGTCAGGCTGTCAGAATGAAATGGTCCAATTGATGAAGCAAAAGAATTGGCGCGCTGATTATCGTTGTACATTCGTAAACTAATTATCAATTCTAAATCACCTCAAGCTGCCCGTTAGTCATCATGGTAGCGATGTTGAGGTTTTTACTCTCAACCACAACCATATCGGCGAACTGATAGCTGGTTCCTGCCCCATCACGGTCGACCGAGATCGTTGTTGAGCCGTTATAGGTGGAGTGAACAAAATCACTGATCGCCGAGTTTACCGGGTCATAGCCGATCAGTATCCCCTCAATCGTCAGCTTGTCTGTGGCACCACCCGTACCCCAATCCTTGATCCGGTCCACATCATCGATCTTCGAGTCTTCCAGAAGTTCTGCCGTAAACCGGAACGTATCGCTCCCATACCCGCCATAGAAATAGTCCAGACCATTTCCGCCATTGATAATGTCATTCCCCCCACCGGCATAAATAGTGTCATTGCCGGAACCTGCCACAATAACGTCATCCCCATCGGCGGCAGAGCCGCTCGTGCTGTTGCCGCCATAGATGACATCGTCCCCGGCCCCGCCATTTATGTAGTCGTTGCCGTTCTCACCACGCAATGTATCTTTCCCGGACTCGCCATAGATAGTATCAATGCCATCGCCGGCATAGACCGAGTCATCATCATACCCGCCATACAGCGTATCATCCCCGGCCCCGGCAATGAGTTTGTCAACGCCATCACCCCCGAACAGCTGATCATCCCCGTCATCACCGCGCACCTCATCATCCCCGGCATCGCCATACAGGCTGTCATTGCCCAGGCCGCCTTTGAGGACATCAATACCGGCTCCCCCATACAAGGTGTCATGGCCATTACTGCCATAGAGATCGTCATCCCCGTCATCGCCATAGGCAATGTCATTGCTGGCATCTGACCCGTTATTACTATAGGCATAGATAGTATCGTTGCCGCTGCCACCGTGTAGCGTGTCACTGTCTGCCCCGCCATACAGCGTATCGACCCCGGCCATGCCGTAAATTATGTCATTTCCGCTTGACCCATCCAGCGTATCAGTTAGAGCCGACCCGAGCATAAAATCAGCCGCCACGGTCCCATTCAGCGTGCCGCCTGCGCCGCGCAGCCATGTGGTATAGTTCGCCAGATTAAAGTCTGTGCCATCATCAAAACGCAGGGTTTCGATGGCTGATGCACCCCCCAGCATATGGTTGGTCAGAACAATCGTCCCCGCCGTTGCACCGGTCAGGCCGATCACCAGATTATTGTTGTTAATTGTAAAAGTTACCTCTTCCAGCGTGATATTATCAGCCAGGGTGAGGATATCCGTGCCGCCCGTATCTTCTATCGTATCCGTGCCCGAGGTAAAGAAATACGTATCATTGCCGAGACTGCCATAGAGCAGGTCATCACCACTGCCGCCATAGAGCGTATCATTGCCATCCCCGCTGTACAGTTCGTCATTCCCGTCCCCACCGACGAG
>CAMLMM010000055.1 GCA_946481105.1 uncultured Alphaproteobacteria bacterium | reverse complement strand
TCCACGAGCTTCATAATAGTCCTAAGCGTATCCGCATCGACCGGGGTCATAACGTTCGGCTTAAAGGTAATGGCAGCTTTTTCAGCTTCGCCGAATTTCTTTTCCAACGCGTCGCGCACAGCGATAAAACTTTCTGGCGTTGTCTGAATCTCATGCCCGTCTGCCGTACTTTCGACATTATCAGCCCCGGCTTCCAGCGCGGCTTCAAACATGTCATCAGCCGATGCCTTGTTGGCCGGGTACATAATCTGGCCGATATGGTCGAACATAAAACCAACCGACCCCGTTTCACCCAGATTACCGCCATATTTGGTAAAGGACGAACGCACATCCCCGGCGGTACGGTTTTTATTATCGGTCAGTGCCTCGACAATCACGGCCACGCCACCCGGCGCGTAACCTTCATAACGGATTTCGACATAATCAGCCTGATCGCCAACGCCGAGGCCCGCATCAATGGATTTCTTGATACGGTCATTCGGCATGTTCTCGGCCCGGGCGGCCAGAATGGCAGCACGTAAACGCGGGTTAAATTCCGGACTTCCGCCGCCCAGTTTGGCAGCCACCTGAATCTCGCGCCCCAATTTCGTAAATACCTTGGCCCGCTTTGCATCCGCGCGGCCCTTTTTATGCATAATATTCTTAAACTGGGAATGACCAGCCATCATAAATCTCCATATTTATGGAACTGGATTAGCACGCCCCCCCTTGAAAATCAATTTTAGACAGATTTCTTTAGAAAATATTCATTTTATACTCCTAATCTGAACCATAAGGGTTAGACTACCCGTATCTTTAGGTGCCGATTCACGCATGACTTACGCTTTTGACCGAGTACGCATCCTGGTTGTCGAAGACAACAATCCGATGCTTGAAATTTGCAAGACGTTATTAATGACGTTTGGCATAGGGGAAGTTATTATCGCGCGTAATGGCGATGATGGATTCAAAATATTTTGCAAGGAAAACCCGGATATCGTCCTCGCCGACTGGATGATGCATCCGACTGACGGTATTTCCCTGACCCGTCGCATTCGCAATGATATGCTTAGTCCCAATCATTACGTGCCTGTCATTCTGATGACAGGTTTCAGTGAGAAGAAGCGCGTGGTCCAGGCCCGCGACGCCGGTGTTACCGAATTCCTGGTGAAGCCATTCACCGCCCGCGATCTGTATAAACGTATCGCCCAGATTATTGAACGGCCACGCCAGTTTGTCCGCTCTGAAGATTTTTTTGGCCCAGATCGCCGCCGCAAGCCGGATGAAACATTCCAGGGGCCATTCAAGCGCGAAAGCGATATCAAGCGGATGAAAGACCAGAAAGAGCGCATGAAAGAAGCCTCATACCATCTGGATGAACTGCGTCAGAAAGCCGGGTTGACCAAGAGCAGCAGAATAAACCTGCCTTCCGATGATATAGATTTTTCATGAGATAAGAATGACAACCAAAGATCCTGACCAGCATTATCAAATGGCTCCGAAGCGCAATGCGGAGTTTTTTACGCCCCCAAACAAATTGAAAATGAAGGTTGGGCATGGTGGTTTATCTGATGACATACTCAATAAAGCTCAGGCGCTGCTCGAAAATAATACGATTGATTTCCGCCCTCTTGGTGAAATGTATCTTGAGTCTGTCTCGAAAGGCATTCAGGCAGCCCTATCCCCTGCCTATAAAGAAAATAAAGAAGCCGTTTTTGCGTCTATCCTTTTCCCAACCATGCAGTTAAAAGCCAATGGCGGCATGTTTCATTATGAACTTGTCACACGCATTGCCGACCGACTTATCCAGTTTCTGGAAGTTCTCGATGATCTTGATCCTGACGCCGTTGAAATCGTACAGGCGTTTCACACCACCATCCGCGCCATTCTGCTGGGCCAGATTAAGGGAGACGGCGGACAACGGGGGGATGAACTTTTAAAAGCCCTCGTCGAAGCCTGTTACCGCTATTTTGAAAAACACCCTGATCGGCGGAAAGATTAGTCCTAGAAGGTATTATGAAGCCGCGGTCCCTTGCGCACCGGCTGAATGGACTTCGCCAGGCCAGTAGCATCATCCGTTTCCACCAGCACACCACATAACGTCCCTTCACCTTCGGCTGGTGAAAGTTTTTCCAGCGCAAATTTACGGGTAAAGCGCATAATCGGCGTGTCGATTTTCATACCAATGACGCTGTTATAATCGCCGGTCATGCCGGCATCAGCCTGAAACGCCGTCCCATTTGGCAATATCTGGGCATCCGCCGTTGGAATATGTGTGTGCGTACCGACCACTGCCGATACCCGCCCATCCAGATAATGCGCCAAGGCCATCTTCTCACTCGTGGCTTCCGCATGAAAATCGACGAAAATTGCCTTGACGTTTTTGCCCATAGGATTGGCTTTGATCAGATTATCGAGCGCCGCAAATGGGTCATCCAGAGGGTCCATAAATAAACGGCCCATGGCATTAACGACAAGAATTCTGCGTCCATCCGGCAATGCATAAATGACATAGCCATTCCCCGGCGTACCGGCAGGATAATTAATCGGGCGGATTAAATTTGGTTCGCGCTGAATGTACGGAATAACTTCGCGCTGGTCCCATGAGTGATTACCCAGTGTAATTACATGCGCCCCGGCATCATAAATTTCCCGGGCGATTTTTTCATTAATGCCAATGCCATGCGCGGCATTTTCACCGTTCACGATAATTACATCCGGCGCGAGCGCCTTTTGACACTCCGGCAGATATTTCACAATTGCATCGCGGCCGGCACGGGCGGCGACATCGCCAACAAAAAGAATTTTCATAGGGGTGTTGTAGTGCGTTTAACGCCGAAAATCAAAGAATCTCTGCGGCGTAACCACGACATCCAGCTGCTGGTCATGCTCTTCCATAGGCAAAGCCAGTAAAACCGCCTGTTCGGCATAGGCCAGCCCGACGGCAAGAACTTCTTTCTTCGACCTTAATTCCCGAAGGGTCGCATCATAATGCCCCTTCCCGTACCCCAGCCGATAGCCCCGCTGGTCAAAAGCCAGCAACGGCACGATAAGTATATCCGGGTCCAGCCAATCCTGCCCGACCGGTTCCAGCACTCCCAGAGAAGATGCGGCCAGCCCTGTTTTCCCGGTCCACTCTGCAAATTTAAGCGGCATCATGTCCCCCTGTACAACCGGAAGGCAAACAGTAATATTCTGTTGCCACAAACCTTCGACAATGGCCGAAGGGTCCATCTCTTTGCCGATGGGGTAATAGGCCGAAACGATGGCGTGGGTTTCAATCTTAATACGATCAAAGAAAATATCTGCCGCCTGTTCAGGCCAGTGCGGATCAATTCTCAACTGATCGCGGTGCATTTTAGCATTTTTTCGGACCAGTTTTTTTTCGTCAGACATGTTCACTCGAATAAAAATAATGTGGGTACCACGGTGGCCGTGTGCGCGAAAAATCCGCGATGACCCTGTAAAACAGGTGGGCGCCATATGTCCGTGACCACGGTCACAGCAGGGACAGCTCCCTCGCAAGATTTGTATCGGTCAGTGGGATTATGGCGTATCACGCACCCCGCAGTAACCCGTTACTTATATAGAACACTCTGGCCCAAAAAGGTAGAAAAAAGCATATTATGCCTTATGCCATACTGTTGGGGCCATTTCGTGCATGGCCTGCACAGTTTCAGCTAATTGATAGACCATTATGGCCCTGTTCAACAAGATAACGCAGCGTTCCAGATAAATTTTCTGAATTTCAGCATCATGCTGCAAGTCTTCTATCGGCGTATAATTTCTACGCGATTTATGACCATCCAGCATCACCAGCGAATTCTGCCAGTAATACCGCGCCCGTGCCGCATTCTCAAGCAATCTGCCCGTCAGGTTCGCAAGTGCGATATTATAATCCGCAATATCAAGCGCCGTCATTTCATACTGCGTCAAATAGGTAAGACGCTGCATCTCGGTAACTTCACCCGGATCTTTATATACCAGCTTTTCTATATGCGGAATGGTTACAGCCTGGAATTCTGTCAGCTGCGCTCCTTGGCGACGCAGACGAACTTCTAGACGGCGATGCCTTTCATCATCTTCTCCAGTCATCGCCTTCACAAATTTTATCTGTGACATGTTGATAACAAACATCAGCGAGACATCACTGGCCTGCTGAAAAATATCCATGCGGGCAAAACCTTCATTTTTATCCAGTATATCTCGCACATAAAAATCATACATGGCTGCCAATGTTTTTACGCGCGTCATCCCGGCTTCCGCCATCCGGCTCTGCAAATCAATTAATTCCAGATAAATACCGGCACGCTCCTCGATGATCTGCAGCAAGGTCGTATGAACAGGTTGTGTATCATAAAGGGGATTGGGAACCAGAATATGAAATATCTCCGGATCGCTGACAATGGAATCGCTGCCCTTGTCCAATTGGGCATGAATCATTTGTAATAAGGGAAGCTGGTTAGTCAGCCTCTCAATATCCGGATTTCCGACCATCCTTTCATTGTAACATGATTATGAAAATAATGGTACTTGTGTGTGCTTTAAAAATTAAGTCCTTAAAACAAGGGCTTAATCTACTATTTTGAGGCTGCGCTCATCCCTGGATCGCGGAAAATACTCGGACCTGCACGGCTGGGATTGATATAGAATTTAGGAGAAAGTTCCAGTGCTTGCCCTCCAACACGGACAAACTCTGGGGAAATTGGGGCAACGGAGTTTAAATTATGGATGGGCAAATCGGACATGGAATCCTCCTAAGAAGATAAATCATCCTAACATAAATAAGTTCCCCGAAAAAGAAGACAAGTCACCGGCAAATACTATCGTCTGCGTGATTGCTCGTTAAAATATTCCATATTGCTTTTGTAACCTTTGAGGTTTTCCCTGCGCTCAAAAAACGTGCGTATCCGCCCTTCTTTTGTACGAATGGCAAACCAGCCTTTAGTTGGCAGAAAAAATACCGTGTCCCCATCTGTCTGCTTTGTCTGTAACGTGCCTTCCGGTGGATAGCTGGTGAAATCAATCGCCGCCTGAATATAATCCGCTTCGGCTTTATATCCCATCTCGGCGCCATGTTTTTTAAAATGATGCGCCGCGTTCTGTGCCGATGTCATCTCACGGGTTGATGTCCATATCCCCTGACTCTGAATAGAGGCTGTTTGTATCGGCTGACTTGTGGTATTGGTATTAGCCCAAAGAAAAATGGATAGCAGCACAAGAGCCACTATCCATACGATGTTTTTCTGTCTGCTATTCATCTAAAAGTGAATGGCTTTACCGTAGGCCGACAAGACTGACTCATGCATCATCTCGCTAAGTGTCGGATGCGGGAATACGGTATGCATCAATTCCAGTTCGGTGGTTTCCAGCGTTTTGCCAATCGCAAATCCCTGGATCATCTCGGTGACTTCCGCGCCAATCATGTGAGCACCAAGCAGTTGCCCGGTTTTCGCGTCAAAAATCGTTTTGACCAGACCTTCCGGTTCGCCCAGTGCAATCGCCTTGCCATTGCCCATGAACGGGAAACGGCCAACCTTGATATCAAGACCAGCGGCCTTAGCTTTTGCTTCAGTGAGGCCAATAGACGCCACTTGCGGATGGGCATAGGTGCAACCCGGAATACCGGATTTATCGAGCGGATGAACGTCTTTAACACCCGCAATTTTCTCAATACAGATAATCCCTTCGTGGGACGCCTTATGCGCTAGCCACGGGGCACCCGCCACGTCACCAATCGCGTACACACCGGGTTCGTCCGTTTCACAATATTTCCCAGTGACGATATTCCCCTTCTCGACTTTAACCTTGGTATTGGCCAAACCGACATCTTCGGTATTCGCGACAATCCCAACCGCCGAGATAACACGGTCCACGGTGATTTTTTCAACCTTGCCGCCGATATCGACATGGCAGGTTACATTATTGGCACCTTTTTCCAGCTTGGACACTTTGGCACCCGTCAGGATTTTCATGCCCTGTTTTTCAAACGCCTTGCGTGCCAGTCCCGAAATCTCTTCGTCCTCAACAGGCATGATACGGTCCATCAATTCGACAACTGTCACTTCAGCACCCAGCGTGCGGAAGAAGGATGCGAATTCAATCCCGATAGCACCCGACCCAACCACCAGCAGCGATTTCGGCATGACATCCGGCACCATGGCTTCACGATATGTCCAGACCAGCTTACCGTCCGGCTCCAGCCCCGGCAGAACACGCGCACGTGCGCCAGTCGCCAGAATGATATGCTTTCCGGTCAGGACTTCCTTGGTCTTGTCCTTTTTCTCAATCTCTACCTGGCCTTTGCCTTTCAGGCGGCCATAGGCATCAAACACCGTGACCTTGTTCTTTTTCAGCAGATGACCGATACCACCTGAGAGCTGCTTGGCCACGCCACGCGACCGCTCAACGATTTTTTTCAGATCGAATGATGGCTTTTCGCATGACAGGCCGTAATCGGCTGCATGGTTCATCAAATGAAATACTTCCGCCGAGCGCAGGAGCGCCTTGGTTGGGATACAACCCCAGTTCAGGCAGATACCACCCAGATGGTTGGCTTCAACCACGGCAGCTTTCATACCCAGTTGCGCCGCACGAATAGCGGCCACATAACCACCCGGCCCACCACCAATAACAATCACATCAAAATTTGTATCAGCCATTTTCTTATTCCTTATGCCAGCATCAGAACCGGGTTTTCAATGAAGCGTTTGAAATGCTGCAGGTATTCCGCACCCACCGCGCCATCAACCGAACGATGATCCGTGGACAGCGTGACAGTCATCACCGTCCGCACAACCATCTGGCCATTTTCGACAACAACACGTTCTTCACCTGCACCCACCGCCATAATGCAGCTTTGCGGCGGATTGACGATCGCCTGGAAGTTCTTCACACCGAACATGCCAAGATTCGAGATAGAGAATGTCCCGCCCTGGAATTCTTCCGGTTTCAGCTTGCCGTCTTTCGCACGCTTGGCGAGGTCTTTCATTTCATTGGAAATTTCAGAGAGTGACTTGGTTTCTGCCTTCTTGATGATCGGAGTAATCAGGCCGTTTGGCGTAGCCACCGCCACCGAAATATCGGAATGCTTGTATTGAAGCACCGCCGCATCGGTCCATGACGTATTGGCTGGTGGGTAAGCTTTCAGGGCCATCGCGTTGGCCTTGATGACAAAGTCATTCACCGACAGCTTGTACGCGCCATCCGCAGCTTCGTTCATTTGGGCACGGGCCGCCATCAGTTTATCAAGCACACAATCCACCGACAGATAGAAATGCGGAATGGTCTGTTTGGCTTCGGTCAGGCGACGCGCTGTTACCTTTTTGATATTGTTGTTTGGCAGTTCGGTATATTCCATGCCCAGCATATCGGCCAGTTTCTTCGCATCCGGCCCGGCACTCGCGGGTGCGGTGGATGCGGAAGCTACTGCAGGCGCAGCACCCGGTTTTGCATTTTCAACATCTGATTTCACGATACGTCCATGCGGGCCGGAACCTTTGACCGCTTTGAGGTCAACGCCCTTTTGTTCGGCAATACGGCGGGCCAATGGTGACGCGAAGACGCGGTCACCTGAAGCCACAGGCGCAGCCGTTGGTTTTGACACCTGTGGAGTCGCAGAAGTCGGGGCTGGCGCAGCAGCCGCTGCTGGTGCCGGAGTTGGATTAGCATTCGCTGCCGCCGGGGCCTTGATTGCACTGGCGTCTTCACCGTCTTCCAGCAGCACGGCAATCGGCGTGTTGACAGCGACGTTCGACGTCCCCGATTGAATAAGGATTTTACCGAGCTTGCCTTCATCAACAGCTTCAACTTCCATCGTGGCCTTGTCGGTCTCGATTTCAGCGATAACTTCACCTGCCTTCACGTTATCGCCTTCTTTTTTCAACCACTTGGCAAGCGTACCTTCGGTCATTGTCGGCGACAGCGCGGGCATCAGAATATTTGTTGGCATAGTAAGTTCCCTTTTCTACTACTTAAATTCTTATTCGCATCTCTTGGTGGCGCTGACTGATACGGTGACCAGAAAACCACTCTTCTCAAGCACTGTGGAGAAATCAAACGCTTTGGCCGCTGATGGCATCATCGCATTGGCGCTAAACGATGTATTGTAGGTTTTCTGCGAACCGGTGCCCGTCTGATCATAGGAATTGACCGATATGTTGTAGGATTGCAGGTCATAATTTTCGATCCCGGATTTCTGGGCTACATCCTTAATCATAGCCAGACTTTTATCAGCATAGCCACGCGCCTCATCAAAACTGGTCAGGGTACGAATGGACTGAATGGACATTTGTGCCTCTTCCACCATCGGGCATTTATCTGCGGCAACTGGGGCTGCTGCTTTCATCGCAACTTTTTCAGCCATCGCTGCGGATGAAATAAATACGGTCAGAACGAGTGCAGATAAAATGGTCAGCTTCATTTGTTTTCTCCTTAAAATAAACGTGCCCCGTTCGGGGTAATTGCTTCCGGTGTTACCAGCAGAACCTTCCCGTTTTCATCGGGAAAACCCAGCGTCAGCACCTCGGACATAAACTGCCCGATCTGGCGGGGCGGAAAGTTGACAACAGCCGCTACTTTACGTCCCACCAATATATCAATCGTGTAATGCTCGGTAATCTGAGCCGACGATTTTTTAATTCCCAGTACCGGGCCGAAATCGACCCATATCTTGATGGCCGGTTTCCGGGCCTCCGGAAATGGTTCCGCCTTTACTATTGTCCCGGCGCGGATATCGACCTTGAGGAAATCGTCAAAACCGATTTCGGGGGTCACTGCCTTATTATCCGGAACAACATGCATGACTTAACGGTAACAAACCTGCTTCACCTTATGGACGATTTCATCGACCTGCGGCGTCGCCAGTTTCTCCAGGTTAAAGGCATACGGCATCGGCACATCGGCAGCATGAATACGCGTCACCGGTGCATCCAGATAATCAAATGCCTGTTCATTGATAAGCGCCGCGATCTCAGCGCCAATACCAGCAAACGGCCAGCCTTCTTCAACGCTGACAATACGGTTGGTTTTCTTCACGCTCTCGATAATCGTCCAGCGGTCCAGCGGACGGATGGTCCGCAGATTGATAACCTCGGCGCTGATACCTTCAGCGGCCAGTTTCTCGGCTGCTTCGAGGCATTTGCCTACCATGATCGAGAAGGATACGAGGGTCACATCCGTCCCGGCGCGTTCGATTTTGGCGCGACCCAGCGGAATTACATACTCTTCATCCACTGGGGTTTCAAAAATCTGGCCGTACATTAATTCATGTTCCAAAATCATGACCGGGTTCGGGTCACGAATGGCAGCTTTCATCAGGCCCTTCGCATCGGCACCCGACCATGGGGCAACAACCTTCATGCCCGGCACATGCGCGAACCATGACGCGTAGCAACCTGAGTGCTGCGCCCCTACCTTGCCCGGTGCCCCGTTCTGGCCACGGAATACAATTGGACAACCGAGCTTGCCACCCGCCATATAAAGTGTCTTGGCAGCCGAGTTAACGATCTGGTCCATCGCCTGCATGGCGAAATCCATCGACATGAATTCGATAATCGGGCGCAGGCCCGACATAGCGGCACCAACACCCAGGCCGGTAAAGGCATGCTCGGTAATTGGACTATCAATCACGCGGTCCGGACCGAATTCATCCAGCATGCCCTGCGATACCTTATAAGCACCGTTATACTCGGCGACTTCCTCACCCATCAGGAATACGTTTTTGTCGCGGCGCATTTCTTCGGACATACCCATGCGCAGCGCTTCACGCACCTGCATCGCCTGGGTTTTTTCCATGAATTTCGCTTCATCGAATGGTGGCGGCTCAATCACCAGACCCTGTGCGTACAACACATCGCGGTTGGTAATCGCTTTGCCTGCTGGCTGATCGACAACGCTGGTGGATGTTGTTGCTGTTGCAACAGGCGCAGAATTCGGGATACACGGAATATCCGCTGCTGGCGCAGGCGCTCCCGTGGCTTTCACTTCCGTTTCACCATCTTCCAGCAGTACAGCAATCGGCGTATTCACCGCGACACCTTGCGATCCTTCACTGATGAGGATTTTGCCCAGGACGCCTTCATCAACGGCTTCGACTTCCATCGTGGCCTTGTCAGTTTCAATCTCGGCGATGACTTCACCGGCCTTGATTTTATCACCTTCTTTTTTCAGCCAGCGGGCCAGATTGCCTTCGGTCATGGTCGGCGACAAGGCGGGCATAAGGACATTCACGGACATTTACTGCGTTCCTTTCGGTTCTTACTTAATTAGATTGCCCCTGCGTAGCGCGGAAATATTCCTGCGCCTCAGCCGGGAGTTGTTTTTTAAACGGGATAACCTGCGTATCGCGGAATTGCTCGGCTGTCACTTTCGCGCCATCAACCTGCAAGTTTGTATCCAACCATACAGGCGCCATATCCTGCACATTTGTGTAACCCAGGGCATTGAGGGTTTTTGACATCACAAACGTCGCTGGCACACGGCGCGTCGGCATGAATGTCTCCCGGCAGTACAACACTACAGGAGCGTTCTTATCCGGGATCATCTTGGCCAGAACACGGTCCAGCTTTTCCTGCGTCATAATATTTTTATCAGAACCGCTCATCGCACCGACATGGAACAACGGTTCCAGTTCAAACGCATCGATGACAACCGTATCCGGCTTGTCACGCATCGCCAGGAAATCCTGATAGCTGAGTTTTGGTTCGGCTTTCTCAATGACAAGCGGCGGCTGCGGTTCCGGCGCAGCCATAGCCGCCTTTTCTGCGCGCGCATCATGATGGGCACCGACCAGCATGGTCAGTGCGAATAAAGACAACAGCCCTGTATAAAGACAGGTGTTTTTCATTATTCAGCAACTTCCTTCATGATATCGGTCCATAATTCCGCATCAGCCGGGAATGGTGAATCCTGTGCAAACTGCGCGGCCTCAGCAACGATTTCCTTGATTTCCTTATCGATAGGTTTCAGGTCGTCTTCGGTGACACCGTGTTCTTTCAGCAGAATGGCTTTCACGCCTTCAATCGGGTCGCGTGCACCTTTATACTGCTCCACTTCTTCCTTGGTGCGGTATTTCTGCGGGTCGGACATCGAATGGCCGCGGTAACGGTAGGTGACCATCTCAAGGATTTGAGGGCCGTTTCCGGCACGAATGTCGTCCATCGCGCGGCTCGCGGCTTCACGCACGGCAATAATATCCATGCCGTCAACTTTTTCGCCCTTGATGCCAAAGCCTTCACCACGGCGGTAAAATTCACCGGCGGCGTGACGCTTGGTCGAGGTGCCCATGCTGTACTGGTTGTTTTCAATGACGAATAGAACAGGAAGCTTCCACAGGGCGGCCATGTTATAGCTTTCGGCGACCTGCCCCTGGTCGGCGGCACCATCACCCATATAGGCAATCGCGACACCACCGTCGTTTTTGTATTTATGCGCAAAGCCCAGACCCAGGCCAATCGACACCTGCGCCCCCACGATACCGTGACCGCCGAAGAATCCGTTCTCAATCGAGAACATGTGCATCGAACCGCCCTTCCCGCGTGAGCATCCACCTTCGCGTCCGGTCAGTTCGGCCATAACTTCATTGGCCGAGATACCACTGACCAGCATATGGCCATGGTTGCGGTACGCGGTAATAACCGTGTCGCCTTTTTTCTGTACGGATTGAATACCGGTCACAACAGCTTCTTCACCAATATACAAATGGCAGAAACCGCCAATCAATCCCATGCCATATAACTGCCCGGCTTTTTCTTCAAAACGGCGGATCAGTAACATATCACGGTAGAACTTTTTCAGTTCTTCCAGGCTTGGCAACGGCGCAGCATTGGATGCTGAAACAGTTTTCAGATTCGACTTTTGCATGGTGTCCTTCTGGCTATCTTTTGGCGGTTTTTGGGCCACAACTTCCTCACTGATTGAAATCACGAGGATTGCTACACGATTTTAACTTTTGATGCCAGTTAAAAAACAACCCATTGTGCAGTGCAACATATTGATATGTAAGGATTTTTAGAAGTTTTTGGTCGGAACCAGAATGTCCTTTTCGCCTTCATGGCGATAGCCCAGAACGATCCGGGCGCGTTCTTCCAGCAGGTCTTTATCAATCGACCCGGAACGGAGCATGGAAACACGCGTTTCCAACGCCAGACGATTTTCCTGCAACGCGCGGCTTTCCTGGGTCAGACCACCAATACTATTCTGCAACGCCAGATAACGCACATAGCTGCGCTGCCCCTGCAACAGGTGATACGAAAAATAAAAGCAGAGCGACATCCCGACAAGCGTCAGGATGTTCTTGCGCATCAAATATTTATGCTCAAGTAACTGCTTCATACCTATAGAGAATCACAGACGACTCAGCGCCGTCAAGCGAATTCAACCCAGAAAAAATTTAAAGAAATCAGGAATCTGATGCCCTATTCTGAATTAGTTAATGTGATTTGTAAATTGCTTAAAAACAAAAACCCGCCCTTTTACAGGCGGGTTTTAAAATAAGGATTAAACCGACTAGGCAGCGTTCTTTTTGGACATGCCCATCGGCAGTGCCCGCAGAATGCTGGAACCGGCATATTCGGCAATCGGGCCGAGTTCTTCTTCAATACGGATCAGCTGGTTGTATTTCGCAACCCGGTCGGAACGCGACAGGGACCCGGTTTTAATCTGACCGGCATTCGTGGCCACCGCCAGATCGGCAATGGTCGAATCTTCGGTTTCGCCCGAACGGTGCGACAGAACGACACCCATCCCGGCTTTCTGCGCCATCTGTACGGCTTCGAGAGTTTCGGTCAACGTCCCAATCTGGTTTACTTTCACCAAAATGGCGTTGGCTGCTTTTTTCTCGATACCCATCGCCAGGCGTTTCGGGTTGGTCACGAACAGATCATCACCAACCAGTTGGATTTTCTGGCCCAGGGCTTTGTTCAATTCGACCCAGCCATTCCAATCGTCTTCGGCCAGGCCGTCTTCGATGGAACAAATTGGATATTTCGCGCACAAATCTTCGTAATAACGGATCATCTGTTCGGTCGACAGGGTTTTGCCTTCGCCTTCCAGCACATATTTTCCGTCCTTGAAGAATTCGGTCGATGCGCAATCGAGCGCGACCATGATATCTTCACCTGGCTTGTACCCGGCTGATTCAATCGACTTCATGATGAAGTCCAAAGCTTCATACGATGACTTCACGGCTGGCGCGAAACCGCCCTCGTCACCCACGTTGGTGTTCATGCCAGCAGCAGAGAGGTTTTTCTTCAGCGCATGGAATACTTCCGCGCCATAACGCACGGCCTCGGCTTCATCTGGCGCACCAACAGGCACGATCATGAATTCCTGAAAATCAACCGGGTTATCGGCATGCTTGCCGCCATTAATGATGTTCATCAACGGAACAGGGAGCAGATGCGCATGCACGCCACCGACATAACGGTAAACTGGCTGCGACAATTCTTCGGCCTGCGC
>CAMLMM010000054.1 GCA_946481105.1 uncultured Alphaproteobacteria bacterium | reverse complement strand
AACAAGTTCGGCCGAACCTATCAGGTGATCGCCCAGGCGGACAAAGAATTCCGATCAAAGCCTGAAGATATTTCCAACCTGCGTATCCGCAATCATGATGGCCAAATGGTGCCGCTCGGCTCCATTCTGAATGTGACGGAAACAACAGGCCCGGATAGCGCCACCCGTTACAATGGTTATCGCTCTGCCGATCTGAACGGCGCACCTGGTCCCGGTTTCTCTTCCGGCCAGGCACAGGCCGCCATTACAAAAATCCTGGATGAAACTTTGCCAAAAGGCATGAGTTACGAATGGACGGAACTGACTTATCAGCAAATCCTGTCAGGCGACACAACCCTGCTGGTTTTCCCGCTTTGCGTCCTGCTGGTGTTCCTGGTTCTGGCCGCTCAGTATGAAAGCCTGTTCCTGCCGCTGGCGATCATTCTTATCGTCCCTATGTGCCTGCTGTCAGCTATCACCGGCGTGTGGTTGACGGGTGGTGACAACAATATCTTCACGCAGATAGGATTATTCGTTCTTATCGGTCTTGCCTGTAAGAACGCCATTCTGATTGTGGAATTCGCCCGTGAGCTGGAAATGCACGGTGAAAAAACGGTCGAAGCAGCTATCCATGCCACTCGCTTGCGTCTGCGCCCCATCCTTATGACTTCCTTTGCATTCATCATGGGCGTTGTGCCGCTGGTTACATCAACCGGAGCCGGTGCCGAAATGCGCCACGCCATGGGTGTGGCTGTATTCTCAGGCATGCTGGGTGTTACTTTCTTTGGGCTCTTCCTTACACCTGTCTTTTACGTGTTGATCCGGGCTATTGAGAAAAAGGTGACAGGGACAGAAGCTGTGCATCACCATATCGAGGACTAGATGAACGAGGATAAACTTAAGCATATCGAGATTATTCTGGCCCATCAGGAAAAGCAGATTGCGGACCTGAGCGAGATGACGTCACGCCAATGGGATGAAATCGATCTGCTCAAACGGAAACTGGATATCGCACAAAAACGTATCGCCGATATGGAATCCGGCGCCAAGGACGATAAATCCGAAATTGGTTTATCGTCCATTGAAGTCGCCGCCCTCAATAAGCCACCCCATTATTAATATGTTGGCGGAACTTCCCATTACCGCCCCTGTCCTGCTGGCCCCGATGGCCGGCGTGACGGATGCCCCGTTCCGCCGACTGGTAATGCGATTTGGCGCGGGGCTGGTGTTTTCGGAAATGATCGCCAGTCGCATTACGGTCGATGAGACGCGGCAAAACACCAAATCCAGCCATATCCCTGACCAGACTGAATTTCCCTGCGCCGTACAACTCGCAGGATGCGACCCGGCAATTATGGCTGAAGCTGCCCGCATCCACGCCGATAACGGCGCCCCGCTTATCGATATTAATTTTGGTTGCCCGGTCAAAAAAGTTGTCACTGGTCAGGCTGGCTCCGCCTTGATGCGGGATATAAAACTTGCCTCTGCCATTATGGCGGAAACCGTCAAAGCTGTGAAAGTTCCGGTAACGGTCAAAATGCGCCTGGGCTGGGATGATAATTCCATGAATGCGCCTGAATTAGCCCGCATCGCGCAGGATGTCGGCATTAAAATGATTACCGTGCATGGCCGGACGCGCTGCCAGCTTTATAACGGCAGTGCCCGCTGGGATGCCGTCCACGCAGTCAAAGACGCCGTCACAATTCCGGTTTTAGTGAACGGTGATATTAAATCGCCACAGGATGCCGCAAAGGCACTAGCCTCCTCCGGGGCTGATGGCGTTATGGTCGCGCGGGGTGCACAAGGCCGTCCGTGGCTCCCCTCACAAATTGCATCATTCTTAAAAGACGGGACGATTCCAGCCATACCAAGTCCGACCGAAATAGGCACGCTTCTGCTCATACATTACGATGATATGCTCAGCCACTATGGAACCTATATGGGCAATCAGATCGCCCGTAAACATATCGGCTGGACACTTCAGGGTATGCCAGACGCTGATATTGCCCGCACCGATATCAACCAGATGACTGAACCCGCCGCAGTTCAGGCGCGATTACGGCGGTATTTTGCACTCTAAATCCATTCATGCTACTGTCCTGCCGCCATACCAAGGAAGGATATTATGGGATTTAGTTTTTTTCCGCGCGAAGACAAGTTTTATAGTTTGCTCAATCAACTTTCGGATGATGTTTATCAGTCAGCTGTTTCTTTTAAGGAATTCATTACGGGAGAAACGGCGCAGGAGAAAAATACAGCACTCAACAAAGTTCGTGAAGCACGCAACCGGTCAAAAATAACATCTTCAACTATTACAGAAGAGCTTTGTCGTTCTTTTGTGACCCCTTTCGACCGGGAGGACATTCAGGACATTACCAATATTCTTTATAAAATTCCCAAGATCATCGAAAAGGTCAATGACCGCATCATGATGCACGAAATGAATGTGAAGGATAGCAGCTTCATGTATCAGGTTGAACTAATCCTGCAGGAAGCCGAAGTTACGCGTACACTTCTCAACGCGTTGACTGCGAAGAAAGGCAGTAAGCTGGTTGTTGAAAGCGCCAATGCCCTGAAAGACCTGGAACATAAAGGCGATACGCTGCGGAATGAACTGATCGTCAAATTGTTCAAAAGCGATCGTGATATCAAGGAAATCATTCTACACCGTGATATATACGATATGCTGGAAAAAGTCGTTGACCGGTTCCGCGATGTCGCCAGTGTCGCGTTGCAGATTGTCCTGAAGCATAGTTAGTCCGCCATGGATACCGCAATTATACTCCTTGTTGCCGCTGTCTGCCTTACTTTGATATTTGATTATATCAACGGTTTTCATGATGCCGCCAATGCTATCGCAACAGTCGTCTCTACGCGCGCCCTGTCGCCCGTAACCGCCGTTATATATGGCGGCTTATTGAACCTGATTGGCGCCCTGATGGGAACCGAGGTCGCGGCGACTATCGGCAAAGGTCTGGTAAATGCGGATTCACTCAACATTCATACCGTCCTTTGTACGGTCACTGCTGCTATTATCTGGAACTTGATTACCTGGTACAAAGGATTACCCACCAGTTCATCGCATGCCATTATCGGTTCGCTTCTGGGGGCCACGTTTTTTTCAAATGCGCACGGTTTGGATAATATTATTGGCAGTGCCGTTATTCACAAGGTCGTTGTACCCATGTTTGCGTCCCCGGTCCTTGGTGTGACCATTGGCTTCCTGATTATGTGGATGCTGACATGGCTGGTTTACAAGCTTCCTCTGGCAAAAACCAACGCTGTTTTTTCCAAATTACAGGTTCTGTCTGCCGGATTTATGGCCCTTAACCACGGCCAGAACGATGCCCAAAAATCTATGGGTATTATTGCGCTGGCGCTTATCCTGACCTTCCCCGCCGATGATTTTGCCGTGCCGCTTTGGGTCAAGCTGGCCTGCGCTGCAGCCATGTGCCTAGGCACTATGTCCGGTGGCTGGCGTATTATCCGTACTCTGGGCTCAAAAATGATTAAGCTGCAGCCAATTCACGGCTTTGCCGCCGAAACTGCCGCTGGTGTGATTATCAGCGGTGCGTCCCATATGGGTATTCCTGTCAGTACGACCCATGTCATCTCAACATCCATTATGGGTGTCGGTGCGACACGCGGTTTATCTGCCGTTCGCTGGGGTATTGTTGGGAATATCGTCTGGGCGTGGGTTCTGACTATCCCCCTGACCTTTGCCTTCGCGGGACTATTAATGACAATCTGGAAGATGTTTTTATAAACCATGCCCAGTGTTGCAATCATAGGCGCCGGTCCGGCCGGGTTAATGGCGGCAGAATATCTTTCCCGCCAAGGCTATGATGTAAGTGTCTACGACCACAAACCTTCCCTCGCGCGGAAATTCCTGATGGCAGGGCGCGGTGGGTTGAATATTACACATTCAGAAGATTTTGAAACATTCCTGACTCGGTACGGTGACGAAACCGACATTTTGCGCCCTGCCCTCGAAAAATTTACTCCACAGGATATGCGTAACTGGTGTGCCAGTTTGGGCGAAGAAACCTTTATCGGCTCCAGCGGTCGTGTGTTCCCCAAAAGTTTTAAGGCGTCCCCCTTGTTGCGGGCGTGGCTTAACCGCCTTAGCGAGCAAGGGGTGAAATTCATCTATAATTATGAATGGACTGGCCAACCGATGAATTTGGGTGCTACGCTTCTGGCTCTTGGCGGGGCTTCATGGCCACGCCTGGGTTCAGACGCGCAATGGGTCAATATCCTGAAGTCAAAGAATATTTCTATCCGTCCGTTTCGCCCCAGTAATTGTGGCTTTAAAACAAATTGGTCTTCTGTCTTTGCCACGCGTTTTGCGGGTACACCTTTAAAATCAATTTCTTTGACCCATAACGATACAACCATTCACGGGGAAATGATGATAAGCGCATCGGGTATCGAAGGCGGGGCCGTCTATGCTTTATCCTCGCGTATTCGTCGAACCATTGAAACTGATGGTCAGGCGAAAGTGAATATCGATTTAAAACCTGATCTACCCATGGAAAAACTGATTGAAAAACTTACGGTTCCACGCGGGCGTGACAGTTTCACCAACTGGCTGCGTAAGCAAACCAATTTGCCGCCAGTGGTCATTGGGCTTTTACAGGAAAATCGTACAATTTCCACTCTTTCTGCTTCTGCCTTGGCCCAATATATAAAATCTCTCCCTCTGACCCTGCATGACAGTTTCGATATCGACCGGGCGATTTCCAGCGCAGGGGGTATTCCCTTTAGCGAAATTGACGCTAATTATATGCTGGTGAAATGGCCCGGCGTTTTTGTAGCTGGAGAAATGTTGGACTGGGAAGCCCCCACTGGTGGTTATTTGCTTCAAGCCACATTTAGCACAGCTCTGGCTGCCGCCCGTGGTATAGAAAATTTTCTGCGAAAATAGGAGGTTATTATGTCTCTTGCTCAAAAATCCTGCATTCCTTGCCAGGGTGGCGTTCCTGCCCTTTCGCAAATCGAGCAGGAAAAATTGATGGCGCAGATTCCGGCAGACTGGTCAATAAATGGTCATGGCCACTTAATCCGCGAGTTCAAACACAAGAATTTTTCTGATGCTCTGGTGCAGGCCAATAAAATCGGCGCTATTGCCGAAACCGAAAACCACCACCCCGATCTGACGATACGTTGGGGAAGTTGCGGGGTGGAAATATGGACGCATAAAGTCAATGGCCTGACCGAGAGCGATTTTATTTTGGCCGCAAAGATTGAAGAAACAGCCTAGCTTGCCAGAGCGTCAAGCTCCAACCAGCGTGTCTCCGCTACATCTTTTTCATGCTCCGCCTGCTCAAGCCGCGCCGAATAAGCCTGGAAAGCGGCGGGATCACGACTGTATAAATCAGCATCTTCCAGTTTCATGGATAATTCTTCGATTTCTGTTTCCAATGCCGCAATACGCGATGGCAGATTATCCAGTTCATATTGCAGCTTGAATGACAATCTTTTGGACTCAGGCGGCTGGATTGACTTTTGAACGGCGGGCACTTTTGGCTCTTCAAAATCAACATCCGTTTCATTCGATTTTCGTGGTGCGCGGCGATTAGCCAGATAATCCGAATATCCACCAATATATCCTTCGACAATACCATCCCCTTCAAAAGCCAGGATTTTACTGACTGTCTGGTCCAGAAAATCGCGGTCATGGCTGACGATAAGCAATGTCCCTTTATAGCTGCTGAGAATTTCTTCGAGCATGTCCAGCGTATCCATATCCAGATCGTTGGTGGGTTCGTCGAGGATCAGGAACGATTTCGGGTCCGCTAGTACCTTGGCCAGCAGCAAGCGGTTTTTCTGCCCTCCGGACAAGGTCGATACCGACGCCCGCGCCAATGCCGGATCAAACAGAAAGTCTTTTAGATAACCGCAGACATGGCGTGTTTTGCCCATCACATCAATATAATCACCGCCGGATGGTACCAATGTACGCCATAACGACGATTCAAGATCGAGGTCGCGGCGGTTCTGGTCGAAATATGCGAACTCGATATCCTTGGCGCGTTTGACTTTGCCTGCATCCGGTTCCAGCTCACCAATTAACATTTTGAGGAAAGTGGACTTGCCCGACCCGTTTTTTCCCAGAATTCCAATCCTGTCGCCGCGTAAAATTCGCAGTGATAATTTATCAAGAATTTTCTTATCGCCGAAATTTTTATCCGCCTTGATAAATTCAGCCACAATTTTTGATGTGCCCTGAATTTCAACCGATTCCATTTCAATCTTGGACATCATGCGCAGGAAGGATGATTTATCAGCCTTTAACCTGGCTTGCGCCTGCTTCATTAATTCCAGCCGCCGCACATTCCGCTTCAACCGCCCGCGCACACCACGGCTGGCCCAGGCTTCTTCGATCTCCAGCATCTTGCCGCGATTATGCAGTTCACGCTCTTCCTGTTCCAGCAACATCGCCGACCAGTCATCAAAGCCTTTATACCCATACGGGCAGACGCGCAAATTCCCACGATCCAGCCAGAATACTTTATCCGATATATTCGCAAGGAATGTTTTATCGTGGCTGATACACATCAACGCACCGCGATACCCCTTCAGATAATTTTCCAGCCACAGAATAATATCAAGGTCCAGATGGTTGGTGGGTTCGTCGAGCAGCAGAATATCCGGTTCCTCGACCAGTGCCCGCGCCAATGCCGCCCGCCGCTTCTGCCCGCCGGATAATGTTTCCATCTTGTCATCGAGCTTAATCTGCAGCGGATCGGCAATCATCTCCATGCGGTAGGTGAATGCGTCATGCTGATTATCTTCATGCAGGTCTTCAAGAATAAATTCTTTGACCGTCTGCCCTGGCTTCGCCACCACATCCTGCTTCAGATAACCAATCGTCACACCAGCTAGTTGCCAGCGTTCGCCATGATCCACTTCCTTCAATCCACGGATAATATTCATCAACGTGGTTTTGCCCGATCCGTTCTTGCCAACCAGACAGGTTTTATCGCCTTCCAGAATATGAAAGGTTAAATCCTCGAATAACGGTGCCCCACCGAAACTGACCAGGGCATTTTTGACACTTAAAAGAACACGTTCAGCCATGACCCGAGGGAGTAGCAAATCCCCGCGCCCCCGTCCAGAAGTCGATTTTTTGTAATAAAATCAATGTTCCATAAGATTTTTATGATTTTTATCAAATTTTACTTGCGAAAGCCCAAAGTTAGGCATAATACGAGGCAAATTTACGGAAAAACAGAGGATTTTCATATGCCAACTGCCAAAGAAATTTATACCAATTCGCAAACTACCGAAACAGACAAAAGCCTTCGGAATAGTGACCTGATAAATAATCCTGATCCCGGCTTTATCCTTTCCGCCACCATTCATAAAGGGCAAGGAGACGCTCATGAAATCGACGTTGTTATATCGTCTTTTCAGCACCCCGTTATTGTAAGCCCATCTCTGCGTGACCAATTTGCAAATGGGGAACAGCCCATTAATGCTTTCTATTTTACGCGCGAAGAAGTTCAGACTGCCGGGTTGAAATCAAACGCCCACCTTACCAAAATTGACCAGATGCTGGGCACTGATTATCGCCTTGTCCGCGTTATGCCTGTTTTGATGCTGCATCAAGAAGGCAAGGAAATGATTCCTTTGACCCTCCGCGGCCTGGGTGCTTCCAATAAGGATAATTGGGGATGCGCATCCAGCCTTGCTGGGGAAGCCATTACAATCCCATCAATATACAAAACTTTGAACCGCGAAACAGGTATTCTGATTGATGGGCGTCCGGCTATATTCGTTCCAACTGCAGATATGGTTGCGGACAATGACGCGTATGATTCTGAAGCCCAGATCAGATTTATTTCTTATGATGCCGAAAAAGCCAAACTTCAGATGGCTAAACGTGTTCCTGAACTTCGACGTGCCTTCGCGCGCAGTCAGGATGTGCTGACTCTGGAAGCTGGCCTGCAATTGCCAGCCAATTCAAATGTCGTCCATATCCATGGTGGTTTGATGAACACAGATTTGAAATGTGTTGCCTATGACAACCCACCACAACGCACTTTGACCTTGGTTTTCCCCATGGTTGCCAAAATCCCGGATAACGTTAACCTGACAGTATTTAATGGTGAAGGATATCCTGGCCCTGCGACACTGGCAACAAAACAGGAACTGCGTGGCAATTGCGCGGGCATTCCGCTAATTCCCGGTCTGCGTGAATATATTAAAGGCTAATTTATTCTTATATCTCAAAAGGCCGCCATGTGCGGCCTTTTTTGTTGGGTGACATATGGTGTTCCCCCTGCTAGATTGCCACATGACTTATCCAGTAGAAAAACTACGCATTGCCTGTCTCTCTTATCAGGGACTGTCAGGTTATGGGCTTGAACCGACTTTATCCTTAATGTTCCCTCACGCGGAAGTCGTGTCCGTATTTCCCCAACATATCCGCAGACATGTACTGAAAGATTACGATCTTCTTGTATTACCAGGTATTGTCGGTGAAGACAGTCCTTATCCGCAAATTCTCTCGCAACATAAATCCGATCAGATTCTCGACTGCATGGAAGAAAACGGTCTTGTGCTTTGGACATCATGCGCAGCCACGTATTATCTGTTTGAAAAACTCGTCTACCTGAAACGCAATGGCCAGATGAAATATCTGAATGGACTGGGCATCATTAAGGGGCATGCCGAAGGCCCCGCCTACCGTCACCAGACGCGTGACAGCTTTGCCTATTCAGCTCAACATGATCGTGTGCTGGCCGAACTGGCCCTCGCCGATAAATCGCAGATTTTCCGCGCGCTCGATATTAACGGTCCTGCCCTCTACCCGGAGCCGGAAAGCCTCGTGGACAGTTTTCTGCGTTTCAGCAATATCCCTGACCAGCCCATCGCCGGATTCACCAAGAATGTAGGACAAGGACTGATCCTGGGACTCAGCTCTCATCCCGAATTTGCCCTGAATCACCCTTTGCTACCCCGTGATTTTGGGCTTTTTGAACCAAGCCGCCATGCCTTCCTTACCCATATCCGCGATAAAATCACAGCGCACTGGCTGAGTGTAGGAAAACTATCTGGATATTTGCGTCCGGGCTTGCTAAAACCCCTGCATGGCTAACACATCTATAAAACCTATTCATATTATTGGCGGCGGGATGGCCGGGACCGAGGCCGCCTGGCAGGCTGCTGAAATGGGCGTACCCGTTATCCTGCATGAAATGCGCCCGCATACCCCAACCGACGCGCATAAAACTGACGGACTGGCTGAACTGGTTTGCTCGAATTCTTTCCGTTCCGACGATAAAGATTACAACGCGGTCGGCCTGCTGCACGAAGAAATGCGCATGTGCAACTCCCTGCAGATGCGTGAGGCAGCGAAAGCTGCCGTTCCTGCTGGTGGCGCCCTCGCCGTCGACCGCGACGCCTATTCTGACGGCGTCACAAAAACCATGATGGACCATCCGCTGATTACAGTGGAACGTGGCGAGATTGCCGGATTGCCGCCCGCAGAATGGGATAATGTTATCATCGCAACGGGGCCTCTCACGTCCAATGCTTTGGCCAAAGCCATTATTGAACTGACGGGTGAAAGCCAACTGGCGTTTTTTGATGCCATCGCCCCTATCGTTCACCGCGAATCTATCAACATGGATGTCGCATGGTTCCAGTCACGCTATGATAAGGAAGGCCCGAACGGCACCGGCAAGGACTATATCAACTGCCCGATGGACGAAGCGCAATATACCGCTTTCGTCAATGCTCTGCTGGATGCTGAAAAAACTGAATTCAAGGAATGGGAAAAGAACACACCGTATTTTGAAGGCTGCATGCCCATCGAAGTCATGGCCTCGCGCGGCATTGAAACATTGCGTTATGGCCCCATGAAACCCGTCGGCCTGACCAATCCGCGCAACCCGTCCGTCAAACCGCATGCGATTGTTCAATTGCGTCAGGATAATGCCCTCGGTACGCTTTATAATATTGTCGGCTTCCAGACGAAAATGAAATATGGTCCGCAGGCCGATGTTCTGCGCATGATTCCGGGACTGGAGAATGCCGAATTCGCCCGCCTCGGTGGTCTGCACCGCAATACCTTTATCAATTCCCCCGTTCTGCTTGACGGACGCCTGCGCCTGAAAGCTCAACCACGCCTGCGTTTCGCCGGACAAATTACCGGATGCGAAGGTTATGTTGAATCCGCCGCTGTCGGCCTGATGGCTGGACGTATGGCTGCCTGCGAACGCCTTGGCATTGAAATAGAACTTCCACCGCCCACCACCGCCATGGGCGCGATTATTTCACACATCACCGGCGGCGCGAATGCCGAGACATTTCAGCCGATGAATGTGAATTTCGGCTTGTTCCCCGATATCAAAACGCGTGAACGCGGGCGGGAAAAGAAAAAGGCGCTGTCGCAACGAGCCCTTACTGATATGCAGGCATGGCTCAATGATAATTTCAGCGCGCCGACCACCAGACACGCAGCTCTTTAAATTTGACAGGCTCCACGCGGTACGGGTCTCCGTCAACCTTGAGAAGCGCTTTAATGTAAAGCCGTGTCAGTTTTGACATCGCCCGCACATAACGGTGACATCCTTTGCAGTTTTTCGGCAGGATTTTTTGCGCGGCCTTGACAATATCCAGACATGGTATATCCGGCAGAACATGGCGCTGATTTTCATTATGATATGGGGCTGAACGGACTAACCCGATCAAACAATACGCCATCGTGACATCCTGGGCTGTTTGATTGAAGAAACCGGGTTTTATAATTTCTTCTTTTATACGCATGAGGGGAAACTGCGCATTGCGGATATAATCCTGAAGCGCGTTTAAGTCTTTTGCCGCTTCATTCATGACATCGAATTCACGCGCCTCTAGCAGAACGTTGAACAATTCAATCGGCAAGTGATAGTGGCTGATAAGATTGGAAAGATCATCAAGAAGCGGATTTCCGACTGTGGTCTTGCCATCATAAATTTTACGAATTTCGTCGCGCCACCATTGAAGCTTGATTAACCCCATATGTGGAGTTGAAACATTATGTGACGCATCCGCCAGCTGGCAGTTGAATATATCGACCGTGGCAATATCCGGACGTTTTTTTGCGTTTATAAAAAAGGACAGCAGAAAGCGGTCTGGGTCATGCTCACGCAGGGCTATAAGGTCGGCCGTCATGGTTAAACACTTGCAATTAAAAGGTTGTCATCTTAGATAATAGGGCAACGATTTACAGGAGGCAACTAATTATGTCATTCACACTTCCAGAACTCCCTTATGCCTATGATGCCCTGGCCCCTTACATGTCGGCCGAAACGCTGGAATTTCACCACGACAAACATCACAATGCCTATATTGTCAAAGCCAATGAGCTGATTGCCGGCACAGGCCTTGAAAACAAGTCGCTCGAAGATGCAATGGTTGCGGCTTTTAAAGACAAAGCCAAAGCCGGACTCTTTAATCAGTTAGGCCAGCATTATAATCACCTCCATTTTTGGAACTGGATGAAGCCGAATGGCGGCGGAAAAAAAGTTTCTGCAAAACTCGCGGCGTTGATCGACAGCGATCTGGGCGGTTATGATGCCTTCCGTGGCAATTTCGTTCAGGCTGGCATGACCCAGTTCGGCTCCGGCTGGTGCTGGCTGGCGCAGGATAACGCTACGGGCAAACTTGAAATTCTGAAAACACCTAATGGTGAGAACCCGGTCGCTTCCGGCAAGACCCCGCTTTTGGGATGCGATGTATGGGAACACAGCTATTATATTGATTATCGCAATGCCCGTCAGAAATACCTCGAGGCCTTTGTCGACAATCTGGTGAACTGGGACTATGTTCAGCAACTATTTGAACAAGGGCCTGTAAAAATTGCCGCTTAGGAATAAATGGAAAGCCCCGTAAGGGGTTTTTCTTTGGCCCTTTTAAGACATTCTGAAAAATATAATGTGGATTCACATTTTCCACAATTTATAAGATAATTTGATTCGGGCTTTCGTCCCGCATTTTTCATTATCGCAAATATAATCCAATCCATTATTTCTTTAAATTCTGCAACGATCATGGCGTTTAAGATGTCTTTAAGAAATGCCCCTTATAACGGGACTATGATGTCTCGTTATCTCCACCGCTCAGGTTTGAATTTATGGATGCTTGGTTGCCTGTCAGCCTTGTCCCCCGTTGCCTCATTCGCCGCTACGCCGCTGCCTGGTCCGGCCGATATTGACCGTGTACAACCAGGGGCTCAATTACCCGATGTGCAGATGCCTGATGCCTCCCCCATTGTGCCGCGTCAGGGCTATACCGCTATACCAGCACCCGAAGATGCCAAATCTATTCGTTTCCTTCTGAAAGATGTCCGCATTGTAGGTTCAACGATCTATAGTCTTGATGAACTGAAGACGTTTTATGCCGCTGATCTTGGTAAAGAAATTTCACTGGATAAAGCCTGGTCCATTGCCGCCGCCGTTACAGATAAATACCGTAACGATGGTTATTTTCTGACCCGCGCTTATGTTCCGGCACAGGAAGTCGACGGAACACTGACCATACAGGTTGTCGAAGGTTATATCGGCGATGTTCTGATTGATCAGGGCATGAGTGATAATTTTTTAATCCGTCAGATAATCAGCAAGATAAAATCTGAAAAGCCGATTACCGTACAGACACTGGAACGCGAGCATCTTCTGCTCAGTGATATTCCCGGCCTTGATTCATATCAGGGAATCCTGACTCCCATGAAGGGAGCTGATGAAGGCGCCGTGCAACTGATTTTCAGAAAACGGGACGTGTCCGAGAAGAGTGCCTTTATTGGCATTGATAATTTCGGCTCCCGCTATCTGGGGCCTTATCAGCTGTCCGCTACATATAAAAATGATTTTATTCCATTCCAGAATACGTTTATCTCAGCCACGACCAGTGTGCCTACCAAAGAACTGGCTGCTATCAATGTGACCCAGACTATCCCTGTCCACCCGGACTGGGTTATCGAGGCTACCGCCGGATACACAAGATCACAACCTGGTTTTGATCTGGAGCCGCAGGAAATTGAAAGTCGTGCTATTAATGCCGGCGTATCTGTCATGTACAAAGCCATTCGTCAGCGTCAGGAAAATCTGTCTTTCAAATTTGGCCTTGATGGGCGCAATTCGGACAGCACTATTCTGAATACTGACCTGACAACCGACCGTATCCGCGCCTTACGTCTGGGGGCAACCTACGATAAAGTTGACTCCTGGTATGGCTATAACATCGCGTCTGTTACGTTGAGCCGGGGGCTGGACACCTTGGGTGCCAGCAGCGAAGACGATATCAACCTGTCCCGTTCCGGGGCCTATCCTGATTTTACCAAACTGGAAGTCAGCTACACGCGCCTGCAGGGGATTAATACGGACTGGAGCGCTCTGCTCTCCATCTCAGGTCAGAAGGCATCTGGATCTCTCTTCTCTTCTGAGGAATTCGGCTTCGGCGGGCAGAATTTGGGCCGCGCTTATGATCCTTCCGAAATTTCCGGGGATGACGGTATCGCCGCCGGGATAGAGCTTCGCTATCAAAGCCTGCCAAGCTGGCAGAACATCAATTTTTATCCCTATGCCTTCTACGATATCGGCCAGGTTTGGAATCTGAATGATGGACAGGAAGATACCATCTCTGCCGCATCCACAGGTCTGGGGGTTCGTTTCCAGCATGACAGCGGCATCACGGCAACCCTGCAATTCTCGCAGCCATTGACCAAGGAAGTCAGTACTCCCCTCTATGGCTCAAATGGTGGAAATCCACAGATTGCCTTTCAGTTAGGCTATAATTTCTAATCTGCCGAATTCAGCAATCCTTTCTTAAACAATAAAATTTAAGATAAAATATAGGGTATCCGTGGGATGTCCGTAATGT
>CAMLMM010000053.1 GCA_946481105.1 uncultured Alphaproteobacteria bacterium | reverse complement strand
GAACGGATATTGCGGAAGTCGGACAGCTTGTTTCGGCGCACCGACCCTTGGGTAGTAGCAAACAGGATATCTAGTTGATCCCAGAGTTCTTCGTTTTCCGGCAGACGCAGAATAACCGAGATATTCTCGTCTTTTTCCAGTGGCAGCATATTTACAAAAGCCTTGCCACGGGACTGCGGGTTACCGAGCGGCAACTGGTATACCTTCATCCGGTGAACGATACCCTTGCTGGTAAAGAACAGGATCGGCGTATGGGTGGACGCGACGAACATGTCCGATACGAAATCTTCATCCTTCATCGACAGAGCCGCGCGGCCTTTGCCACCGCGTTTCTGGGCGCGGTACGTGACCAGCGGCGTGCGCTTCACATAGCCACCATGTGTAATAGTGACAACCATGTCCTCACGCTGAATCAGGTCTTCGACATCGGTTTCAAAGCCACTGTCAATAATCTCCGTCCGGCGCGGGGTACCGAATTTCGCTTTCACCTCGACCAGTTCATTGCGCATGACTTCAAAGAGTTTTTCACGCGATGCCAGAATGGACAGAAGTTCGGCAATCAGATCGGTAATTTCCTTTAACTCGTTACCAATCTTTTCACGCTCCAGACCCGTCAAACGGTGCAGGCGCAATTCCAGAATGGCTTTGGCCTGGGCTTCGGACATCTGATAGGTGCCTTTATCATCGACGAAATATTCCGGATCGTCGATCAGCGCAATGAGCGGCGCGGTATCTATCGCCGGCCAGCGTTTGGCCAGCAGACCTTCTTTGGCAAGCTGAGGGTCTTTGGCATTACGGATGATAGCGATAATTTCATCGATATTGGCCACGGCAATCGCCAGACCCGCCAAGATATGCGCGCGGTCACGCGCCTTGTTCAGGTCGAACACGGTACGGCGGGTGATGACTTCTTCACGGAACTTGATAAAGGCCGCGATAATCTGACGCAGCAGCAATGTTTGCGGACGACCATGATGCAGAGCCAGCACGTTGCAAGCAAAGGACGATTGCAGGGCCGTGAATTTATACAGTTGGTTCAGCACCACATCGGCATTGGCGTCGCGTTTCAGTTCGATCACCATTCGCACGCCGTCGCGGTCGGATTCATCACGAATTTCCGAGATACCTTCGACGATCTTTTCACGGGCGACTTCACCCAGACGTTCAAGAAGCTGCCCTTTGTTCACCTGATACGGGATTTCGGTAACGATAATGGCCTCACGCTTATCGCGAATTTGTTCGATCATCGCTTTCGCGCGAACCGGAACCGACCCTTTGCCCGTCGTATAGGCATTATAAATGCCCGAACGGCCCAGTATCTGACCCCCGGTTGGGAAATCAGGCCCCGGAATAAACGTCATCAATTCTTCATTGGTGATGTCCGGGTTGTCCATATAGGCAAAGCAGCCATCAATAACTTCCGCCAGGTTATGTGGCGGAATGTTGGTCGCCATACCCACAGCAATACCACCCGCCCCATTCACCAGCAGGTTCGGAATGCGGGTCGGCAGGACAGATGGTTCCTGCAACGATTCATCATAGTTAGGGCGGAAATCGACGGTATCTTTATCGATATCCTGAATCATCGCATCGGCAGACTTGGCCATGCGTGCTTCGGTATAACGCATGGCCGCGGCGTTATCACCGTCCATCGAACCGAAGTTACCCTGGCCGTCCACAAGTGGAAGGCGCATTGAAAAGTTCTGCGCCATACGGACCAACGACTCATAAATCGCGCTATCGCCATGCGGATGGTATTTACCCATGACGTCACCGACGATACGGGCGGATTTTTTATACGCCTTGTCGGAATGATACCCACCTTCCTGCATCGCGAACAGGATACGGCGGTGAACCGGTTTCAGACCATCCCGCACATCGGGCAGAGCACGTGACACGATCACGCTCATCGCATAATCGAGATAGGATTTCTTCATCTCATCGGCGAGAGAAATAACGGGGAATTCCTGCTTTACGCTGGTCGCGTCGGTCATAAAAAAACTCGTTTTTTAGCTATTAAAATTGGATGGCTTTTTGTAGCAAAAAACCCCTT
The DNA here is from genome assembly GCA_946481105.1 of uncultured Alphaproteobacteria bacterium. The sequence goes on along the minus strand of CAMLMM010000053.1, from coordinate 11,869 downwards.
CGGCGGCAAGGCCAAAAGGGTATTTTACAAGACTTAAAAAGCGCAGATTTTCGCTATTTTTTCGGGGGAACTTCCCCCAGTTTCGCCGCCATAATCGCCGCATCGATTTCCCGCTGAATATCCTTGCCGATTCGCTCGCCATAGATCTGGCTTTTTGCTTCAGCCGACTGCCCTTCGACTGAGCCGAAATAAGCGATCATCGTCTTCAATTCAGGCACCGTATAGATTTCGGCTGCATACTGAACAGAGGCGTTTTCCAGCTTGTCGAAATCAAGCTTAAGCGACACATAGGTGGCAAAATCCTCGCGTTCATTCGCCGGAAGATTTTGCGCATAGCTCAAGATATCATCATTGATATTATCGCGGATATGCCGGATATCATGCAGCTCTTTCGACAGCTTCAGTCGTTCGGCCATATCATCCTCGGCCACCGCCGGGATAGCGATTAAAAGACCGGCCACCAGAAACGTAGCAAGGAAACCCCGCATATTTGACACCCTTGCTAAATTAGAATGGAATATCGTCCGCGATATCATCGACGCGTGGCGCGGCATTGCCGCCGCCGTAGGATCCGCCGCCTGATGAAACGCCACCATAACCGCCGCTTTCGCCATAGCTGGTGTCATTCGCCGCGCTGGACGAGCTGCCCTTGCTATCCAGCATGGTCAGTTCGCCACGGTACGGGCGCAGCACGACTTCGGTAGTATATTGGTCACGGCCTTCTTTGTCCTGCCATTTACGGGTTTCGATCTGACCTTCAATGTAAACTTTGGAGCCTTTATGCAGATAATTACGTGCAACATTCACGAGGGCCGAGTTGAAAATAACAACCTTATGCCATTGGGTGCGGTCTTTACGCTCGCCCGTCGCCTTATCCTTCCAGCTTTCGGATGTGGCCAGACTAAAGCTTGCTACTTCATCACCGGAATTCATGCTCCGTACCTCGGGTTCGGTCCCCAGATTTCCGATAAGCATTACTTTGTTCAAACTTCCAGCCATGATGAGTCCTCTTTTGGGCAAAAAAATATGTGTTGTGAATAGATGAAATATATAAGCATTTACACCGTGTCTGTCCAATGCCAGTCCACGGTTATGCCCATATTTCTGCGCTCTATTTTACTCTTTCGCAACCAGAAGGAAAAGAATCCTGTTACTTTAAAACCTCGGTGAGGGGCACCTTCCCCGACCCACGTTTGGCTGGTTTCTGCTGACTGTCATGGGGGGCCCAACCAATCATGAATATCATCTCAAAACTGGCCTTCAATCGCCCATCCGGCCCAGTGTAATTCGCGGCATAATACTGGGCTGCCTCGGCAAAGAGACGTGAGGGCGTGAAATACTTATGACGTCCGGCCAGCGAATTGGTTTCACCCATGCCGCGCAAATCAGCCATCAATTGAAACATATCGCGGTACGACACATCCAGAATATCGGAATCAACAACAGGCAGCGCAAACCCGGCACGCTGTAATAATGCCCCGGCCTGCTGCTTGTCGACAAAAGGAAACACGCGCGGTGATGCCCCGCCCAGCGTCGCAATCTCTGCATGCAGGAGACTTGCACGTAACTCATGCAGCGTTTCGCCACCTGGAAAACAGGCCAGAAACACGCCATCCGGTTTCAGAGCACGTCGAATGCGCGCCAGCATACCCGGCAGGTCATTAATCTTGTGCAAGTCACAGTTGGATAATATCAAGTCATAGCCAATGACATCCGGCAGATCTTCAGGATCACAGACCATATCAAGGATTGTTACATCTGCACCCGGAAATAACCTGACCAGATCATCCGACTGACGGCTGGATAAAATCAGCACATGTTTGTAGTCGCGCTTGATATCGGCCAGACGCTCCTGAATCTCCCGCGCGACCCATTGGAGGATAAAATTATGATCTTCATAATTTTCCATCGCCCGTTTCAGACTATGCGCAATACAGGGTTTCTGAAAGATCGGGGATGTCGGCATGATGTGCTGTTAGCGCGGGGCGCGCTCTGATTTAAAATTCTGGCCCATTAAATCGTCATTCGGCCCCGACATTGCTGCGGATGAGGAACCACTGGAAGCCTTACCTTTGTCGTCCTCTCCCCCGCTGGCCGACATGGCAAAGGAACTGCCATTTCCCGATGGCTGCCCTGATTGATAACTGATTATATTACCGCCCATGGCCTCGGGCTTCTGCGCCGATGCCGACAGCCCCATGGTAAAGTCATGCCCCAGACTCAGGTCACTGTTCATCAAATGCTGGTAGGCGTGTGCTGCCGTTTTCAGGAAGCTGTCATGATTGTCCCAGTATAACAGCATCCATAGATCTTTCAACATCGTCAGCTGCGTTACGCCATGCGTCTGACCATCATAAAACCCACGTATATCTGTAACCGCGAATGGGAAAATCCGGTGCGGCGTCACGCCAATATGGGTAAAATAGCTTTCCCCCATGCGCGACACATATTCCGGCTTCACCTTGAACTGCTCCGCGATATAATTACGGGCAGCTTCCATATCCGTAACTTCTTTTGGCAGCGTAAAGCTCGGCAATGTCATCGTATAACCAGTACCCGAGTATCGCTGCGGCACCGGCAGATACTGCGTCACAACCCCTGCCATCACTTCGCCGTTGAGATTACGCACCAGTGGCAAAACAACCGCCGTATTCATCGTACCGCTTTCCGGTACGGCAAATTCCACGTCCTTCGCGGCCAGACCAGCCATACCGCCACCCTGATCCCGACCTTCATCCACGAAGACCGACTGCACCAGGCGCACCGTTCCCGCGCTGCCGCGCACGGCCTTAAAGCGGTCGTCGCTCAAGGCATAATTTTTCATGATCTGATTGATCTGGGCAACTTCTTCAACGGCAATTTCAGACAATTGCAGCGGCATATCACTCCATATTTTGGCTTTCATGCCCAGCATTTCATAGAGCGCCATGATCTGAATCTCGAGACGCGATGTTGGAATAAACCCAACCGCTACGGCATTCAATATGGCCTGCGCATCAAATTCACGGATACGCCCCTTGTCGGAAAAACCTTCGATATCCTTCAGTGTCTGACGCACGGCAAACGGCGCATGATAATCTTCGACACGCAGATAATAGGTGACGATACGTTCATCAATATGGTTCGGATCAGGATAGAACCCGCCCCCCGTCATGATTTTGGCGTCCACAGATGGACGGATGCCGATATTCTGTATGGCGAATTTCTGCATCTCATGCGTTGGCGCATCTTTCAGATGCTCAATATCGGCGGACGCCAGCGCAATCGCTTCGGTCATATGACCGGACCAGCGTTTGCCATCCAGATTGATACCAGAACGCGGCACTGAATTCACCAGCCCGCGCGGTACATTTTCATGCAGATAGACTTTCAACTTACCTTCAGGAGTCAGACGGAACGGGATGATCTCGGCGATCTCCATGTCACGGCAGATAATATCCGTCATGGCCCCGGTACGCTCATCCTTTACGGTACGAAGGTAAACTGACCCGGTCTTCGCACGCGACGTACGACGCTCCATCAATACCTGACTGGTATTATTTTCAACCTTTTGGGCTACGATAATATGGCTGGTCGCCGGTGGCCCGATTTTTGTGCCATCTTCCTTGTAAAGGCGCATGGCCCCGGAATAACGCGCCTTGATAAAGCCTTCATCCCAATGCGGGGCTGTATAGGCCACCCGCGCACCCAAACCTCGCAGATGTTTGCGGAATTCCGTTTCGGTAAAGAACGCATATTCCTTGGATAATTCTTCGCGCAGCTTGTCACGGTTGTTTTTACGCAGAATAAATTCGTTTGCCCACTTGGCAGGGACACGGAACAGCCGCGTGCGTGGATAATTCGGCGGTAATTCTTCAAGGAAAAATCCGGAGCCGCTGATCTGATCTTCGGCCAATGATTTGGCGCGGGCATGATCCGAAAACCAGACCAGCAAATCAGCCTCTGACATTGTATCGAACGTATCACCCGATGGTGTCTTGTCAGTAAATTCCATCAGTACATATTCACCCGGAGCCGGGTTGATGTAGTCGCGGATAATAAGCAACCCGTTCGGGCGCAGCGCCTTATACTGTTTTTCCAGCGCCAGCTGAATCAGTTTTTCATTATAAAATGAAGCTGAATAAACTTCGTGCAGGAAGAAGGAATTAACAATCAGATCGTAATTATTCTCACCCAGATCGGTATATATATTACCAACTTCAAATTGAAGGTTGGGCAGGTTAAATTTTTCGGTCGCCTGGCGAACGGCAATCGCATCAACATCAAGGCCAATAAACTGGCAATCAGGATACAATGCCGCCATGACATAGGTCATTTCCCCGTCACGACACCCGGCATCCAGAATTTTTGCACCCGGGTTAAGCAGGGCATGCGCCATGATGAACCATGCTTTTTTGACCACATGGACATGGACATCTTTCAATAACTCAACAGTTTCAGCGGGGAAATAGCGTTCGAGTATCTTTTCGGTCGGCTTTTTCGGGGCCACATAAGATTCCATAGGGGGTTTTTCAAAGCCGATCGCCTTGCGATGCCCCTCTTTCAGTGAATCTTTTTTAAGACGTGGATTCCCCATATTTTGTTAGAAACCGCCTCTACCCCAAAATTGTTATGTATGGCCATGAGGATACTGGATTTTAGGCAAAAAATGCAATAAAAATAAACCTTTAGCACTAGATTTACTTTTTGGCGGCCCGTATCTTTCACTCCAAGTAATTGAATCACAAGCGAATTATTAAAAATTGAAGCCGTACCTAAAAATATTCCCTGCTGCTGCAAAACAGGTGCTAAATCTGGTTTTGCCGCCTCGTTGCGCGCAGACCGGGGAAATTGTTCCGGCACCGGGGGTTTTATCTTCCCAGGCCTGGGCCCAGCTAAATTTCATCGCCCCTCCCTTTTGCGCCTGCTGCGGCATGCCGTTTTCCATTGTCGAATCAGAGCCCGTTTCTCAGGACAGCGATTTGCTCTGCGGGCCGTGCGTGACTCAACAACCACCTTACCGCCAAAACCGTTCAGCCCTGGTTTATGACGATTCCAGCCGGTCACTCATACTGGCCTTCAAACATGGCGACAAAACTCACCTGACAGTCACGCTGGCCCCTTTACTCGCACGCTGCGGGGCGGAGATCCTGGGCAGGGCTGATTTCCTGATTCCCGTTCCCCTGCATTGGCGACGCCTTATCACACGGCGGTATAATCAAGCCGGGCTGCTGGCCCATGCCCTTGGCAAACTGACTGGCATTCCGGTCTTGCCCGACGTCCTATTGCGCAAGCGGCATACGCCGCCCCAAGGACATAAGAACGCCCGCGACCGCCACGCCAATGTGAAGAATGCTTTTATGCTGAATCCGATTGGCGCGGATTCAATAAAAGGCAAAACCTGCGTCCTGATTGATGATGTCTTTACAACCGGAGCTACGCTGGAAGAATGCACACAGGTGTTGGTAGATTCAGGCGCCCGGGAAGTCAATCTTCTGACCCTGGCCCGCGTCGTTAAGTCGGTTTAGGCGTATCTTTCAGCTTCCACAATAAAAGCGCCGCAGCCGTCCGCCGCCCCTTGAACTTGTTGCCGAATTTTTCAGTGGCCGCGATATCCGGACGTTCCTTGGCCCGTCTATAAAGCTGCACACCCGAGCGAATCCCCAGATCCCCCGCTGGCCATATGTCCGGACGCGCCAGCGTGAACATCAATATCATCTGTGCCGACCATGGCCCCATGCCGCGTAACGATGTGATATGCGATACCACATCGGCATCGTCGAGTTTATGAAGGATATCCGGATCGAACTGTCTCGCCTCAATCGCTTCAATCAACCCGCGCATATATGAAATTTTCGGGCGGCTCATGCCACAGGCGCGTAAATCATCATCCGATTGTTTCTTCATATTCTTGAGCGTCAGCGTACCAACCTGTTCTTTCAGCCGCTTGGTCATAGACCGCGCCGCCGCTGTGGACACCTGCTGTCCCACTATCGTTTCGATCAATTCACCGAACATTGGCCCGGCTGGGTTCCAGGCGAAATTATCAAGGGTCAGTCCGGACCTGCTGAACACCTTATCCGACTCAAGCAGGTCGGAAATATGTTCGCTTAAATGGGAAGGAAGGGGCGACACCGGTTAGCGCGGAGCAGGAGGCTGCATCCCTGTCAATAACTGATAAACACGAAGGTCTCGCACTTTATGCTTCATGCCTTTCAACACTTCAAAAACCCGGCTAAGCCATTCACGACAAATGACGGCGTTCCCGAAACTGTCAGCTATATCAATCGCCACCTTATCCGGCGGATTTCTGAAGGCGTTTACGAGAGGTTCAGGTTTGCGGGTCTTTTCATGCATACGATAAATATACATCACCCGCCCCCAAAAGACAAACTGCCGCCGCATGCATCTAACATATTGGAATCAATATAAATTTCAGGGGTCTATTAGTTCGTTTGACAGTTTTTAGCCAAAGAAAACGAGGTGATCCCGTTAAGGACCACCCCGATTCTCTCTTGAAGGAAACTTGGTTAGTTTGGTTGCGGACCTGCTATGTCCACCGCCTGCGGGCGCGCACGGTTCATGCTCAGCACCCGGAATAACCCTGTTATACTACGCCCACGATAGGGCAAATGCAACTTTTTCATGATAGCCATCAGCAACCGGATGGTCATCGGCGTTGCCTCGACACTCATCGTGGCGGCAATATGAGCTTCCTGCCCGCCGAAAAGTTCGCGCAGCCAGATGCGGCGCGCAGCCCGGAAGGCCGGAGTCAGTACACTGTTATGACGGCGCAGATAACGATATGGTATGTTTTGTTTCATACCTGCATCATATCATTTCCGACACCCCAAATGCAAATTGATGACAATATGGAATATAGATAAATTATGGCATGTATTTCAGCTTCGGCTGACGCGCGGCCAGCACTTCATCCAGACGCCGCCGCGGGGACGAAACCGGGTTGGCATGCAGCGCATCTGTGTCACCTGATTTCACATCCGCAGCGATCTTTTTCATGACCGCGATAAACCTGTCGAGCGTTTCTTTTGATTCAGTTTCCGTTGGCTCGATCAGCATCGCGCCGGCGACCACCAGCGGAAAATACACCGTCATCGGGTGCATGCCGTACTCAATCAATGTCTTCGCGATATCGATTGTAGTAACACCCGATTCTTTCTGGATTTTATCGGTCAGCAAAGCCTCGTGCATGCAGGTCACATCCCCGAATGGCGCGTGATAATCATCTTTCAATTTTGCCAGAATGTAATTGGCATTCAATACCGCATCACGCGACACTTGGCGCAATCCGTCACCACCATGGGACATCATATAGGTAAGCGCCCGCACAAACATGCCGAACTGACCCTGAAATCCTTTCAGCCGTCCGAACGATGTTGAACGTTCTTCCAGAGTTTCAAGATGATAGGCATTTCCTGATTTTACAACGCAGGGAACCGGCAGATAAGGCTTCAGGCTATCGGCCACACAAATAGGGCCCGAACCCGGGCCGCCGCCGCCATGCGGCGTCGAAAATGTTTTATGCAGGTTAATATGCATGACATCCACGCCGAAATCCGCTGGACGCACATTGCCAACCAGTGCGTTGAAGTTCGCACCGTCGCAATAGAAATACCCCCCTGCCTCATGCAGCAGCCGGGCGCATTCCTTGATTTCACGCTCAAACAGGCCGCAGGTATTCGGGTTAGTGACCATCATTCCCGCGATATCCTTGCCATCACCCAGCGCTTCCTTGAAATGCGCTATATTCACGCAGCCATTTTCGCGGGTGGGAATGACGCGCAATGTATAACCGCACATCGCCGCCGTCGCCGGGTTCGTACCATGGGCCGAGTCAGGACAGAGAATAACCGTGCGGTCAGACTGGCCGTTCAGCTCATGTGCGCGTTTGATGGTCAGCAGGCCTGCCAGTTCGCCATGCGCCCCTGCCGCCGGAGTCAAACAGACGCCACGCAGCCCGGTTAATTCACCGAGCCAGAATTGCAATTCATACATAAGCTGTAACGCACCCTGCACCGTCGATTCCGGTTGCAGCGGATGAATGCCCGCAAAACCAGTCATGCGCGCCACCTTTTCATTCAGGCGCGGATTATGTTTCATCGTGCAGCTTCCCAGCGGGAAGAAACCATGATCAATCGAGAAATTTTTGGTCGACAGGCGGACGAAATGACGTAGCACCTGCGGCTCTTTCAATTTCGGCCAGCCGATAGTGGCACGGGCATTCTGACCCGTCCGCAACGGCGTATTTTTCGGCGCAGCGAGATCAACGCCGCTGCCGTCATGGTCATCATGTTCCCACAATAACGGCTCTTCGTAATTAAGGGCGCGTGACGCGCCAATCAGGTCGTTCATTTCGTTGCTCATTTCTTCACGCAATCGGCCATAAAGCCGTCCATAAAATTTTTGAATTCTTCCAATGTCAGCCTATCTTTCCGCTGAACCTGTTCTTTAAAATGCCTATTAAAGCAGGACTGGTACCGATAACGGGCAATCCATTCCTCATTTTCGTTACTAATATCTTTATCCAGTTCGATACGCACCGGGTTGTCATCCACTGTCACCAGACGTGCAACGCAACTGGCGGCGCTGGCCTCTAAGTCTTTGTAAGGTATCAAAACCCCATCATTATTATAGGCGATAGCGGCGAAATCACCTGGCGTGATATGACTGGCCACTTCAATTTTATTATCCGGCAGAATACGCGCATCCGCGACACCGCCGTTACAACGATCACCAACACCGCCCACTGATTTCACCCAGACCAGTTTATCACCGTCCAGGTTAACGACCTGCACACTGGAAAACATCCCGGTCCCACCACCGTTTAATGTCACCTTAATAACATACCCCTCTGGCACGGTACCTATAACTTTATAAGAGACAAACCCGTTAGTCCCTTCCTCAGTATCGCCATACGATGTAGTCAGAACACCATTATCGGCATGGGTATCAAGTTTATTGATGCCTTCAATTTTCTCACACTCTGCAATATCAACTGACTCAGGACCTTCCCCCTCCATAGGCAGGAGCTTATCAAAGCAAAGTGGCGGAACATCAGTTCCATTCCACAGTAACCTTGATGCTTGCGCAGGCGCCTCAGGCGCTACTTTCTCAGCATTAGCCGGGGCAGCACATACGAGGAAAAATACAAGCCATGCGAATTGCTTCACGCCAGAGCCTCACAGAAATTTTTAATATCCTCATCCGTTGTCATTTCGGTGGCCGTAACTAGCAGGCGGTTCCCACCCAATGCGTAACCAGCGATGATATTTTTCTGCGCCAGCTTTTCAACGATGCTCGCGGCTGGTTGAGACAATTCGATGACGAATTCATTAAAGAAGGATTGGTTGAAAACTTTTACACCCGGCACGTTGGCCAAGGCATCAGCCAACGCACAGGCACGCTCATGATTAAGCCGCGCGAGGTCTTTCAATCCCTGCTCACCCAACAACGCTGCATGCACGGTAAAAGCCAAAGCACATAGACCTTGATTGGTACAGATATTCGATGTCGCTTTTTCACGACGGATATGCTGTTCCCGCGTGGAGAGTGTCAGCACAAAACTGCGGCGGCCATCAGCATCGACCGTTTCCCCACAGAGACGTCCTGGCATCTGGCGGAGATATTCCTGCTTACAGGCAAAGAACCCCAGATGCGGCCCGCCATAGGACATGGGAATGCCTATACTTTGCGCTTCACCGCAAACGATATCAGCGACGCGCGGCGGTTCCAGAAGTCCCAGTGATACAATCTCGGTAATCACCACAATCAGTTTTGCCCCGACTGCATCACATTTCGCCCGCCAGTCATCATAGGATTGGGGCGTGCCGAAGAAATCCGGCGATTGCACAATAACCGCTGCAACAGTGTCGTCCAGTTCATCTGCCAGTGCATGTGCCGCGTAGCTTTGCAGGACATCTTTATAATGCGGATGGAGTTCATTGCCGATAACGATCTTTTCCCGTCCGGTCACACGCATAGCCATAAGCGCCGCTTCGGCACATGACGTCGCTCCGTCATACATTGACGCGTTGGCAATATCCTGACCCGTCAATGTCGTAATAAAAGTTTGGTACTCAAATATGACCTGTAACGTACCCTGCGCGATTTCCGGCTGGTACGGCGTATAGGATGTCAGAAATTCTGACCGCTGGATAATATAGTCAACCGTCGCCGGAATGTGGTGGTTGTATACCCCCGCGCCCAGAAAGAATGGCCCCTGCCCGGCAGAATGGTTACGTCCCGCAAGCGCAGCCATAAACCGCTCGACTTCCATCTCCCCCTGATGATCCGGCAGGTCGAATTTCGCCGTGACTGGCAGCCCGGTATAAAAATCATCGGCGCTTTTGACGCCAATATCGTTCAGCATCGCGGTGCGGTCATCGTGAGTAAGGGGCAAATAACGCATCGGTTTAATCCACTGTTTTCAAATACGCATCATAGGCAGCACGATCCATAAGACCTGCCAATTCGTCCTTATTGGTTATTTTGAATTTGGCAATCCAGCCATCCGTGTCGGATTTGAGCAAATCATAGTCAGACTCAAGGGCCGTATTCACCGCCACCACATCACCAGAGACCGGCGTATAGACCTCGGCGGCAGTTTTCACCGATTCAACAACCGCAAAATGCACCCCTTTCTTATAGCTGGCACCCATTTTCGGCAGTTCGATAAACACCAGATCACCCAGCGCATGCTGGGCATATTCCGTGATGCCGATGACAGCCACATCGCTGCTTTCCATTTTGACCCATTCATGATCTTTCGTATATTTTACATCAGTCATGTTATTTTCCTGTCTTTGTTCTTGGTTTCACAAAAGGCATCTTGGCGACACGCGCTGGAATATTATTTCCGCGCACGTTTACCTGAATTTCTGTTCCTTCGGCGGCATATTCAATAGGGACATATCCCTGTCCGATGGATTGTTTTAGCGTCGGCGAAAACCCACCACTGCTCAACACCCCAATTTTATCACCGGCTGTATTGAGAATTTCAGCGCCTTCGCGGGCAATACCCTTCCCAGTCAGGATAATGCCGACACGTTTGCGCGTTGGTTGAGGGAAATTAGCAATCCTATCTTTAGCCATGACCCATTCCAGATCAGCTTCACGCGGCGTGGTGGTGGCATCAATATCATGGCCATAAAGGCAATAACCCATTTCAAGACGGAGAGAATCGCGCGCCGCCAGTCCAATGGGGCGCACACGCTCATCAGACAAAAGCTTATCCCAGAGCGCTTCGGCTTTATCGGCGGGCACGGAAATTTCAAACCCATCTTCGCCTGTGTAACCCAGGCGACTGACGAACATCGTGTAATCCTGATACCACAACCCCATATACGGAACCGCCGACAGATCGATGCCCAGCGTATCACGCATAACGGCCTCCGCCTCTGGCCCCTGCAATGCCAATAACGCCCAATCTTTAAAATGCGTAAACTCGAGTCCCGCTGGCATGCGGGATTTTATCCAGTCGATATCCTTGTCCTTGCATCCGGCATTGATAACCATGTGAAATTCATCATCGCCGGTTTTGGTGACCATCAAATCATCGACGATACCACCACTATCATTGGTCAGAACGGTATATTTCGCACGGTTGACGCCCGGCTTATCAAAATTGGATGGGGTAAGTTTCTGAAGAAAGTCCTGCGCGCCTTTTCCCTTCAGGCTGATCTGGCCCATATGGGATACATCAAACAACCCCGCATGGGAGCGCACCCATTCATGTTCCTTCAGAACACCCAGATCGTAATAAAGCGGCATGTCATACCCGGCGAATTCACCCATTTTGGCGGACAGCTTAAGATGGGCCTGATGCAACGGGGTATATTTCATGCGCACTCCTGATATTACATGGTGACGA
>CAMLMM010000052.1 GCA_946481105.1 uncultured Alphaproteobacteria bacterium | reverse complement strand
GCGGCCATGCAACCCATACCAGCGGCGGTGACGGCCTGACGGTAAATTTTATCTTTCACATCACCCGCAGCGAAAACGCCGGGGATATTGGTCGCGGTCGAATCCGGCGCGGTGATGATGTACCCTTCCGAGTCCATATTCACTTTGCCCTTGAACAATTCGGTGGCCGGGACATGGCCGATGGCGACAAACACGCCGTCCAGTTTATAATCGGATAAGGCCCCGGTTTTCAGGTTCTTCAGTTTGACGCCTGTCACGCCGATATTGCCGCCGGTGGAGCCGGGTGGGTTGCCGAGGATTTCCTCGACGGCTGAATCCCAGATGACCGAGACTTTCGGGTTAGCGAAGAGGCGGTCTTGCCCGATTTTTTCGGCGCGCAGAGTATCGCGGCGGTGAATGAGAGTCACCTTGCTGGCGAATTGCGAGAGGAATAACGCTTCTTCAACGGCGGAGTTGCCGCCACCAACAACGGCGACTTCTTTATTGCGGAAGAAAAACCCGTCGCAGGTTGCGCAGGCGGAAATGCCATAGCCGCGATATTGCGTTTCGGATTCAAGTCCGAGCCAGCGGGCTTTCGCGCCCGTGCAGATAATGACGGTGTCGGCAATATATGTATTGCCGCTGTCGCCTATGGCGGTAAACGGACGTTTGGAAAAATCGACCGAGGTAATCAGGTCCGACATCATTTTCGTGCCGACATGTTCGGCCTGCGCCTTCATCTGTTCCATCAGCCATGGTCCCTGAATCGCGTCGGCGAAGCCCGGGTAATTTTCCACATCGGTGGTGATGGTCAACTGGCCGCCCGGTTCCATGCCTGTTACGAGAACAGGGGCAAGGTTGGCGCGGGCAGCGTAAATAGCGGCGGTGTATCCGGCAGGACCAGAGCCGATAATAAGGACTTTCGTCGAAATTGTTTCTTTTGTCATGATAACAATGATTTAGAGGGACTTTACGGGAAAATAAAGCCTATTTTGCGAATAACCCACTTTTTTGGCGTATCGCCGCCGCTATGGCCGCGGAATCGGCCAAAGGCGGGTAAGTCCAGGGCTCGAATTTCCCGTCAAAATCCCGGACGGCCCCGTGTTTTTTCAAATTATCGACTAGGAGTTGCTGCCGCCGGGTCAGACCGGGCATGGGCAAAACATAAACAGGTTTGCCGGTTGTGGCAGCTTCGGAAATCATTGAGGTCGAGTCGGCGGTCACGAGAATAAAGTCGGCCCAGGCAAGCATGCCCATATAGGGGTTGGGTCCGGCACGGTCCCAGAAAAAATTTTCCGGTTTCGTCAGGTCGCGCTTCAACAGCGTATTATTAGTTTCGCCCGTCCGGCGTGATGTCGTGATCATCAATCCGCGCAGGGGTGATAATTGACGCACCAGTTGTTGTGTTTCGAGCGATGTCATGTGATGACGTTTGGTGCTGCCGCCAATAAGTACAGCAATTCGGGGGCCGGGAAGTTGTGCAAAGGTTGATGCCCATTCTGCGCGTGCGACGGCAAGTTTTTCGGCGGTGATACGATTGGGTGTGGCGGTTGTCACAAAGACATTATCGCCGCGTGTCGGGTCATGGGCGGGCAGGGCGACCATGTCGAACTGTTTCGGGTTTACGCGCGGATCCTGAATCTGTACGACGAAAGTGCGGCCTTCGCTTTTCTTTTTTATATAGCGCGCGGCGGCAATACTTTTTCGTCCGGAGCAGATCAACAGATCAGGCCAGGGTGGATCAAGCGGTTCTGTGAAAGTAGAGGCACATTCAAAACCAAGCCAGGGGGAGAGGTAATTCCAGGGGAACTTTAAGTTGGTACGAAAGGTTTTGGAACTAAGCCCCAAAGCTTCGGTAACGCCCAGACACTGATTTTCAGTCCCGGCCATGCCTTCAGTTACGATCCACGTATTCGGCCATGTATCTGTTTTCTTTGCGTTTTCCATCTTCATTTTTATGAATAACTAAAAAAGTTTCAATTTACCAAATTATTGTATATGGTCGCCAAAACGTATATTAAAGACACCAAATATAAAAACGTAATGAGGAAGCAACCTATAAATGACGGATAAACCAGCATCCACTACACCTAATCAAGCCCGATCAGTCAAGCTCGACAAAATCGACCGCCGTATTATTAGCGATTTGCAGGCTAATGGGCGCATCACCAATGTCGATCTGGCAAAAAACGCGGGTATATCAGCTCCCCCTTGCCTGCGCCGTGTGCGCAATCTGGAAGATGCAGGTTTAATTGTGTCTTATCATGCGCGAGTCAACCATTCGGCGCTTGGCTATCCAGTCACGGTATTTACCACTGTGAAACTGAATTCAGTCGGCGAAGGGGAACTGCGCAAGTTTGAAACCCTGCTTGAAAAATGGCCCCTGGTTCGTGAGGCCTACGTCATGACGGGCGAAAGCGACTTCCTGCTGAAAATCGTTGCGCGTGACTGGGATGATTATCAGGATTTCCTGACCAACCATCTTTTGGAGAGCGCCAATATCGCATCGGTGAAGTCATCGCTATCGGTCAAGACATCGAAGTATCAAGCCGGTGTGCCGATTAACACAGATTAGTCTGCATAACATGTGCATATAAAAAGGCCGCTTCAAGCGGCCTTTTATTTTAAGCGATTAATTCGCGGAGCTTTTTCAGCGGGCGTGGGCCCATATGGCTTATGACCTCACTGGCTGCTACCGACCCGTAGTGGCCGCACGTGGCAAGGTCTTTGCCTTCGGTCAGGCCGAACAGGAATCCGGCGGCATAGGCGTCGCCGGCGCCAGTTGTGTCCACCAGCTGCGGTGGCGCCACCGGCGCGATGTTATAGGTTTCATTGCCGCGCATAATGCGTGATCCCTTTTCACCCATGGTGATGGCAATGGTGTCACACATGCCGCGCAGGGCTTCGATGGCTTTGTCTGCATCGCTGATGCCTGTCAGTTCGATAGCTTCGTTGTGATTGGCCAGCAGAATATCCGCGATGGAAATAAGGCGTTTGAAATCGTCACGGTGGCGCACGACACAGAACGGGTCAGACAGGGTCAAAGCCAGGCGTTTTCCGTGTTTACGCACCATGTCGGCGGCCTTGAAGAAAGCTTCCTTTGCTGGGGCGTCATCAAACAGATAACCTTCGAGATAGGTGATATCCGAATTGGCGATCAGGTCTTCGTTGACGTCTTCGGGTTTAAATTTAGTCGAGGTGCCAAGGAACGTGTTCATGGTACGCGCGGCGTCCGAGGTCACGAGGATAAGACATTGTGCCGTTGGCAAGCCACCGACCATTGGCGGCGTATCGAAATCAATGCCGATCGCGTTCATGTCGTGGGTAAAAACTTTACCGAACTGGTCATTCGCGACTTTACCGATAAACGCACCCTTGCCGCCAAGGGAAGCATAAGCGGCCATTGTATTCGCCGCCGACCCGCCGGACATTTCCGTGGCCGGACCCATCAATTTATAAATATCCGCCGCACGTTCGGCGTTAATCAACGTCATATGCCCACGGCGCATGCCAAAAGCTTCCTGGGAGCGGATTAAATCATCGCTGGCCGGGGCCAGAATATCGACAATGGCATTTCCGATAGCCGTGACACCGTATTTTGTAGACATATAATTACCAAACCTTTTCAGTTGAATTCATCGGGCAGCAGGCTTATTTTCCCCTGCATGGCCCGTAAAAAAGCAGATCAGCCGAAAAATACAACTAAAATCCGCAATCTGGCGGCGGAATCAGCATTGCAACTGGCCGCCGAAGGCCCATGGGAGTTTGTATCCCCTTATGAAATCGCCACAAACGCAGGTTTGACAGTTGAAGAACTTGAAAGCGTATTCCCCACTAAAAGCGATATTATCCGCATGATTTGTGATGATCTGGACGCGCAGGTGGAAGAGGCTTTCCCGGATATTGACGGAGATATTTCGGTGCGTGACCGTTTATTCGATATATTAATGGAACGGCTGGAACTGGCCAATCAGGACCGGGCGGCACATATATCCTTTATGAAGGCGTTTGGCTGGTCGAAGCAGGAAAGTTGCGCCGATATCCGCATTCTGCGGGCCAGCATGACCCGCATGGGACGCCTGGCCGGGATGGATTTGAGTGGGCCATTGGGACAGCTGCGGTTGATGGGCCTTATGGCTTTTTACGGATGGGTTTTATGGGCCTGGTCCGGGGATGACAGCCCTGATCTGGCCAAAACCATGGCTGTTCTCGACAAATCCCTGGCACGGCTGGATATGGCGATGGATTATATCCGCAAACCTGCTTAAAATTCTGTCTATAAGACTTCGTTTTTTATTGACAATAACTTCGTAAAATAACTATATGGGGGGCACATTAGCAAAAGGAGACAACGCTTATGTGCAGATACTTCGAAAACTGTAAAACTCCCGCAGAGCGTGACGCTGTAAGTGCTCACTTAACCGGGCAGGCAGCCAAGAGTTTTCAACAATCAGCGATAATCCCGGACACACCACAGATGGTCGATACTGCTGTAGTCGCCGATCATATCGGTACGGGCGATGAGCAGGAATTTGAGGCGCGTCTTGCGCTGAATATGAAGTAAGAGGGTAATTACCCTCTTTTTTTGTACCTGATTTTCAGATCAGGCTTCCATGGATACGGTCAGCGTGCCCATGACGGCGGACGAGCGCCGAAAAAATGTTGCTCTGCACGGCTAGACTCTTGTTCTGTGGAATAAAGAGAGTAGCTTTGTGACATGACGAACCAAAAAACATCTTCCGCATTATCGACATCCATTCTTGATTGTATCGGGAATACGCCGCTGCTGGATTTAGGCGACGGGGTAATTGCCAAGGCCGAGTTCTTTAACCCGTCCGGGTCGATCAAGGCGCGCATGGCACTGTATATGATTGAGCAGGCGGAGCGCGCAGGGTTGTTAAAACCCGGTTATACGATTGTCGAGGCGACGAGCGGCAACACGGGTAATGCCCTGTCGATGATTGCTGCCGTTAAAGGTTATAAAATGATTGTGCTGATGCCCGAGGGCTATAGCAATGAACGGGTACGCATTTCGCGTGGGTTCGGGGCGGAGATTCGCGCAGTCGGGCATTTTCAGGTCAACGAAGCACGGGCCGAAGCCATACGCCTGGGGCAGCAGCCGGGGCATTATTGCCCCCAGCAATTCGACAATGAATGGAATGTCGATGAAAACCGCGAATGGCTGGCGCGGGAGATTATCGATCAGCTGCCGCCGGGCATGAAAATCGATGCAGTGGTGCAGGGCGTGGGGACAGGAGGGACACTGATTGGCGTCGCGCAGGGGCTGCGCCGGGACCATAACCCGGATTTAAAAGTTTTTGCGATGGAGCCGACCGAGTCACGCACGCTGGAATGCTGTATGATTGCGGACCATAAAATCGAAGGGATTTCAGATGGATTCGTGCCGACGATTTACGAGCGTCACAAGGATGAAGTCACCGATATCATTAACGTGCGGGGGCCTTTGGCTGTTGAGGTTGCCGAACAATTGGCGCGGGAAAAGGGATTGTTCGTGGGGCCGAGCAGCGGGGCCAATGTATGGGCCGCGCGTGAAGTGAAGCGGCAGCACTCATCCATCAAAACGGTGCTGACGTTTTTATGTGACCGGGGTGAGAAATATCTGTCGCAGATGTATAATTAAGCGACTTGCATAAACGGGAAGCCATGGTTTTCGTCCCAGAGATTGGAGAGGATGGATACCATGCGGTCAATTTGTTCGGTGCTGTGCACGGCAGTGGCGGTCAGGCGCATACGTTCTGTGCCGCGCGGCACGGTCGGGTAATTTATCGGTTGCACGTAAATGTCGTGCGCGTGCAGCAGCCAGTCGGTAATGCCTTTGCAACACACCGAGTCCCCAACGACCAGCGGCACGATATGACTTTCGCCCGGCAGGTAACGCAGACCGGCTTTATCCAGCCCGGCCTTCAGGTATCTGGCATTGCTGCGGATACGGGTGCGCTCAACCTGCGATGTTTTCAGATATTCAACACTGGCCAGGGCACCCGCGCATAAAGCCGGAGGCAGGGCTGTCGTAAAAATAAAATTCCCGGAATAGGAGCGCACGGCGTCGATGATCGAGGCGTTCGCGGTGATAAAACCGCCCATCAGGCCATAGGCTTTGCCAAAGGTGCCTTCGATGATGTCGATGCGGTCCATCAGACCCCGTTCTTCGGCCACCCCGCCGCCGCGCGGTCCATAGACACCGACGGCATGGACCTCATCCAGATAGGTCATGGCGTCGTATTTTTTGGCGAGGTCGCAAATGGCTTCGACTGGCGCGATATCGCCTTCCATTGAATAGACGGATTCAAACGCAATCAGTTTCGGGCAGTTGGTCGGCGCGGCGCGCAGCAGGTCTTCCAGGTGATTCAAGTCATTATGGCGGTATATATGTTTGACGCTTTTGCCATCGCGGATGCCGTGGATCATCGAGGCGTGGTTGAGTTCGTCCGAAAATACCTGGCAATCCGGCAGTAATTTAATGATGGTGGAGAGTGCGCCTTCATTGGCGGTGTAGCCGGACGGGAAAACCAGCGCGGCTTCTTTTTGATGCAGATCGGCCAATGACGATTCAAGTTCCACCACATAACGTGTTGTGCCGGAAATATTCCGTGTACCTCCCGCCCCCGCGCCGGAGCGGTCAATTGCATTGTGCATTGCATTCAGCACCACCGGATTTTGCCCCATGCCGAGATAATCATTACTGCACCAGATGGTGACTTCCTTTGTAGTGCCGTTCGGGTCGCGGTAAAGTGCAGTGGGAAAGCGGCCAACGATACGTTCGAGATTGGCAAAGCTGCGGTAACGGCCTTCGTTTTTCAGGTCGGCGATACGGGCATCAAAAAAGGCGCGATAGTCCATGCAAAGAGTCCTTAATTATTATTCTTTATATAGCTGCAACTATTCTCCTGTACAATGATTACGTATAAGAATGATTCTTAACTGGCCCCTGTAGTTCAGGGTAATAATATGATAGGGTATTTCCATGATTATTGTTTTTGGTTCGCTGAATATGGACATTGCCATTGGGCTGGAAAAATTTCCGGAACCCGGTGAGACGGTGTTGTCCCGTGATTATACCCTGACCCCCGGTGGAAAGGGGGCCAATCAGGCATTGGCTGCTGCACGTGCCGGGGCGACAAAAGTCGCCTTGATAGGCCGGGTAGGGAATGACGATTACGGCAAAACAATGCGCGAGGAATTAAAATCCCAAGGCGTGATGGTATCGGGCGTTGCCTATTCGGATACACTGCCGAGCGGATGCGCCGTCGTTGCCCGCGATAAAACCGGTGAAAATCAGATTATGGTCATGTCGGGTGCCAATATGGAAGTTATCCATGAGCAGGTGCCGGATGAGATATTACTCGATTCCAATATCCTGCTGATGCAGATGGAATTGCCAGTCGAGCATACGATCACTCTTCTGGAACGCGCGCATGCCAAAGGCGTTAAAACCATTTTGAATCTGGCCCCGGCCATTACTATTCCAAAGAAGGCGCTGGGCAATATCGACTATCTTATTGTCAATAGTATTGAGGCGCGGCAAATTGCCGAGAAACTGAATCTGCGGACTGAAAATAATGCGCTGAAACTTGCTCAGGCACTCGCTATCGAAGGCAAGATGACCTGTATCGTGACGCTGGGTAAAGGCGGTGCGGTGGCGGTTACGAAAGAAGGGCACGCCTGGGGCGTACCGATCATGCCGCTCGACCAAAGTCTGGTTGTCGATATTACAGGCGCGGGCGATGCGTATTGCGGCACGTTCGCGGCAGCCATACATGCCGGACTGCCGTTGCCCGAAGCGATGCGCCGCGCCAGCGTGGCGGGAAGCCTGACCTGTACCAAAGTCGGGACGCAGGCGGCGATGCCGTTTCTGGACGATATCGAGAAGGCCATGGCAAATATGCCCCCGGCGGAAACCCTCAAAATCACTTAAATACGGGAACAAGCACTACGGTTGATGTGTTTGGGTAGTGAATCCATTTCACTGATAATATCAGGAGGGGAAAATGACTCATGCCAAAATTGATATAAGCCTGATTGTTTTGTTTTTGATTATCTGCGCATTTTTAGGAGCATCGGCGGCGGCGCGGGCTGAAACATCGGTTATTTTTAATCCGATTTATTCCAACGCGCAGGACCCGTTTGCCGGTTGCCGGAATGAATGTACAAAACACGCCATGAATGAAGCGCAAGCCGAAGCGGAAGCCAAAACGGTGGAACGCCAGCAGGACGAAGCGTATAAGCAGGCAACCAACCCCTATGCCGCTTTGTCCTCCAAGCCGGTGACGCCTGCGAAGATGAGTTATTCCAGCTTTAAAACCAAGCTGTCGCAATGCGTGGATGCCTGCCAGACGGCTTCACGTTAAATATTAATTTATAATAATCCCGTGGATATGGCGGCGCGTTATATTGATGTGCCGCGATTCGCTTTGTAGCCTGATAAAAAAATAAAACACAGGGATTATAGAATGCGTTCAGCGAATGATGAGTATCTCACTTCACGCTTCGGTCGTGTGGTGCATGCCCAAGCGGATATTGGCCCGTATATAGGACGTAACGGTGTCCGCGTTGAAGAAGTCCTCGGTCTTGTCGACGAGGGCTTTAATTATAAGGAAGTCTGTGATCAGATTCCCGGCCTCGCCATAAAAGATGTCATGGCCTGTATGGCGTACCGCGAGCGCTTTTTGCGTGATACATTGAAGCAGGCTTATCCCGATGCCGAAAAAGCCTTCGTGCTGGATGAAAATATTTCCTATCTTCTGTTGCCGAAAGTTTCGGAATTATTTGGACAATCCACATCCGTGTTGGCAGAGGGACTATATTTTCAGCGTAATGATGATGAAGGGGATGTGTGGCGGTTTACGGTTGAAAACGGATTTAAGGCTATCCTGACCCAGGATTCTGATTTTAAAGGGATTATCCGCCGTCATCATTTAAAACGGGCGTTTGATTGTGCGGCAGCGCCAAAAGTGATGATGATTCCGCATGGGCTGGGTATTAAACAGATTGGACGGCTATTGCAAAAACATCGCCAGGCCATTGAGGATGTTATCGAACCAGGAAGTGATGGCAGTATTTTCCGCGTTGGTGACAGTGGGGTACGGGATATAAGCGTATCACGACGGGTTTTGCAGGCAGCGTAAGCATTTGCGCACCCCCTTGGCAAAGACAGGTTGTTTCGTTAAACTACGAATCAATCAGAACAACTCCGTGGGAAAATGATGACAGCGAAAGCCGCATCCAGACAGGAAATCATCATGAATTTTTCGATGCCACCAAGCAGCGAAGATATCATGGTCATGGCACGTCAGATTGTTGATACGCTGCCGGATGAGTTGACGGCAAAAACAGAAGAACTGCAGTTGGAAGTCGAAGAGTTTCCGGATGAAACCATCGAGCAGGATATGGATCTGTCCTCGCCGTATGAACTTCTTGCCTTGTTTCACTCGGGGAAAGAAATCGCCCCGGGTATCCAGAAGAAAGTCGCCAATGGCGAAGACCGTCTGGTGCTGTATCGCCGTTCCATTCTCGATCTGTGGTGTGAGACGGGTGAGGACTTAGCCGTCCTCGTTCGTGAAATAATGATTGAAGAACTGGGCCGTGGTTTTGAATTTTCCGAGGACGATATTCAGGAAATGATCAGACGCCATCACCAGGGCCTATTATAAAATACTCTATAATTTCCCATCATGAAATTTCAGGATACCTGAATTTTCAAGGGTTTCCCGGCCTTTGACCGATGATTCCTTTTTATGTGCGTCCATATCGCCGATATAGATTCCAGTAAGGCCCGCCGCCACCAGATTGACCATTTCCCGCGGTGACGGCAGAACGGAACACCATATATCCGATCCTTTAATCTTCAGTCCGGCGCGGGCCGCCCCCATCAGCAGGCGGTTGATCGGTTCCAGATAAAAATCATATTTATTCTCCGAGATCATCTTATCGCCTGCGGTGAAACCGATGGCCGGGTGCGCAGAGGCAACGAGCGTCCAGAGTTTGCCGGATTCATCATGCGCGAGGGCGCAACCCCAGCGGGGATGTTTGACTCTCACCAGCCGTGCTGTGTGCAGTAAAGTATCAACGGAGGCCGTTGCACGGGTGGGGCGGATTTCAATCGGGTTATCTTCGGGGGGCACGTAACCGGCAGGCGGTTCGTAAATCGTCACGATTTTATCTTCCTTGCGGGTCACTTCGTAAAGGGAAACACCCGCATGGGCCAGAATGCGCAGCGACATATCCTGGAATTCATCGCCGCGCCGCGCGGCAAAATCTTTCAGGAAACCCTTGTGGTCGATATAGACGGTTTTGATACCCGCTTCGGCGATGCATTTCGCGCAGTTGGGGCAGCACGGGTCGGTAATGGCGAGACTTGCCCCCTGAGTCGGGAAATGGACATGAAGGAGGCAATTGACTTCGGCATGAACGGTACCGCTGCTATCCCCGATGCGGACTTCCAGACCAAGTCTGTCCTGAATAGCGCGGGGCCAGTCGTTGGTTTTGGCCAGCCAGTCGTCCGGCCGGAAGAGGGCGGCGGCGACTTTATTATCGGGATGCGGGCTGGTCAGAACGATATCGACGGCCCGCTGCATGGCGTCAATTGGTGAAGTCATGCGGGGAGGATATCAGCTTTTTGCTGCTGCGGCGAGATGCTTTAACGAGCCGAAACCGCCCAGAGGGCGCGCACCGGGGTGGGAGAGGCAGTCCGTTGCACAGAGAATGCCAAGGCGCCCCGCCTGTTCAAGCGTGAAGTCATTCATCAGGCCATAAATGAACCCGCCGGAGAAATGATCGCCAGCACCATTTGTATCAATGGTTTTCAGGTGAGAGATATCGGCTGCCGGAATATGGCGTGTTTCACCGTCATTAAAGACGAATGCACCATTGCGTCCGTCGGTGATTGCACCAAAGGCAAAACGCTTAGCCATTTTGAGCGCCAGTTCATTAAGCGGCTCTGCGCCGAAGAAAGCCTCGGCCTCCGGGCGTGAACACATCACGCTGTCGCAGACGGACAATAAACGGTCGACGCCGCCTTTATTCGCTTCGTAGTGTGTCAGATCACCTGCATTAAAGGTGACATGGTGCCCGGCGGCACGGGCTTCGGATGCAGCCTTGTAAAAACCATCAGCGGTATGCGGGGAGGAAAAACAATAGCCATCGAGATAGAGATAGTCGGATTTGCGGATAGTGTCGAAATCATAATCATCGGCTGACAAGTCGAGGGCGGACCCGTCGAATGAAGCAAAGGTACGTTCACCGTCCGGGGTAATTAGCGCCAATACCTGCGGCGAACGTGTCGTGGTATCGAAGGGTTCGCGGAAATGGCATTTTATACCGTGGTCTTCCATGAATTTCTGAAAGGCCAGGCCTTCGGCATCGGCAGATATTTTGCCGATAAAATGCGATTCACCGCCGAGGGCAGAAATAACATGCGTGACGTTGGCACCCGCGCCGCCGGGGATAACCTGATAAGCGGGCAGCGCTTTTTTGACGACTTCCAGCTGGTCGGTCGATTGCAGGTCGCAATCAAAATGCTTACGCAGGCCGTGCTGGAGTAAAAATTCTTCAGGCACCGACGCCACAATGTCGGTACAGGCATTGCCGATACTGGTAAAGATACGTGACATTTCAGTTATTATGCGACCATGCTCAAAGCGCGGACAGTTGAGTCTGCCTGTACTGGCTGGTTGTCGCGAATATGGCGGTTCAGTGCTTGACGGTCAACGAAAATAATTGGATTTGGCATATGGGCCGCCAATGTCACAATGCGCGGCAGATTGGCTTCCGATGTTGCGGAACGGGCTGTTACGGCTTGCGTAAAGGCGTGAGATAGACCCAGCGGAGCGCCAACGCTTTCTAAATATGGAGTGATGGGATTGTTTGTGTACTGATAGGGGGCAAAATTACTGGTAGGGGCGTAAAACGCATCTGTTAAATCGCGCGCCCGTTCCATCTTGCTCAGTTCGTTTAGGCTAAGATTAGGTGAGACGGCCTGGAAACGGCGGGTGATATCAGCAAAAACGATATCGATAAGTTCTTTCTGACCAGCTTCACTCGCCAGGCGCGGATCATGGCCGTAAAAACCTTTAATTTCGGTTTCCCATTCCGGGTCCAGCCGACCATCGTTGATAAAGACTTCAAAATTCCCTGTCGTATAACGTGTGATATCACAGCAATGTTCGCACAGGGCATAAAGGCCAGTGCTGGGTACCTGGGACAGGGTTATAAGGCTGGAACGCGATGTCATCCATGCTTTGATGACATACATATGGTCGGTATTAACGCCCTGAAAAAAATCCGGCAAATTGGGAATCTGCCGGAATTTATCAAAACTATTAAATGGGGTAATGGAAGAATCGTTATGGGTTTCAAATTCCCTGCGATGCTGCCCCTGGGAGAGGAGGGTTTTGGCATTCGCATCGTAATTTTTAATCCGCAAATATTCGAGGGGTGTGCCACTGAATACAGGGACGGCGAAGCGCTCACGGTATTGATAGCCATTTTTGGCCATGGTCATGAGCGGTAAAACCATATTGGCGACTTTGCGGCCTTCGTCCTGACCGAGGTTAACCAGCGCATAATCACGCGGATTGATGCCATTGGCATCAATAAAGCTGAATTGTCCTGGGGTGGTACGTTGGAAAGATTTGGCGAGGTTTAAAAATGTCTGCTGAATGTGGGGGAAGGCACGTGTGCCGGCTTTGCTGGCATCCTGCACCTGTAATTCACGGGGAATGGTAATGGCAAATTTTAATTCGGGCTCAAGGTCGTAACCAATAGGGGTGAAATGACTTTTTACTGACTCAGGAATGACGTCCCACGGAAGTTTAGCGGCGTTCAGGTCTGGGTCATAGGCCATGTCGTTCACTCTCCATTTTTGTATATTGACATAATTAACAATTAATTAACATTATGTCAATATATATTTGTAACTTCTAATGAAATTTAATCGAAAACCCGAGTCGGGGCGCGATTAAAATTGCCGCAATAAATAGTTTTCCGCAGGAAAAAGCAAGAATAAAAAAACTTATGCGGAACTTTTATCCCAAGGGTAGGGTTTATAAGGGTTTTAGGTGAAGACAGGGGATGGGGGTCCTATGGTTTTTTTACCCTTATTGTGCTATTTAACTCGTGAATTTTTCCACTCCTATCCCTCAGGTTGTATAGAATGTCCCAAACCCAATATGATGTGATTGTTATCGGTGCCGGTCCCGGCGGTTATGTTTGCGCGATTCGCGCCGCGCAGCTGGGGATGAAGGTCGCCTGCGTTGAAAAACGCAGCGCGCTAGGGGGCACCTGTCTGAATGTGGGTTGTATCCCATCCAAGGCTTTGTTATCCGCATCCGAGAAATATCACGAAGCCAAAGACGAGCTGGGCAAGATGGGTATCCAGGTCAGCGGGGTTAAACTCGACCTGAAAGGCATGATGGGGCATAAACAGGCCGTCATTGATTCGAATACCAAAGGGATCGAGTTCCTGTTCAAGAAAAACAAAGTCGACTGGCTGAAAGGTGAAGGTAAAATTCTGGCCGCCGGACAGGTAGATGTCGGCGGGACGGTTTATCAGACAAAGAATATTGTGATTGCCACCGGGTCGGATGTCGCCGTGCCACCGGGCATTACCGTCGATGAAAAACGCATCGTGTCATCAACCGGCGCGCTGGAACTCGATAAAGTGCCGGAACATCTGGTCGTTATTGGCGGTGGCGTGATTGGTCTGGAACTCGGCGCTGTCTGGGGCCGTCTGGGCGCGAAGGTCACGGTGGTTGAATATATGGACCGCATTATTGCGACGATGGATGGGGAATTGTCGAAAGAAGCCCAGAAAATCCTGACCAAGCAGGGTATGCAATTCAAACTGTCCACCAAAGTCGCCAAGGCGGAAGCCGACAAGAATGGCGTGATGCTGACGCTGGAACCTGCCGCTGGGGGCGCGCAGGAAACGCTGAAAGCGGATATGGTTCTCGTGGCCGTCGGGCGGAAGGCCTACACGGGCAATCTGGGACTCGACAAAGCGGGTGTTCAAACCGATGAGCGCGGTCGTGTGAAAACGGACAGTCATTTCCAGTCGAACGTGCAAGGTATTTATGCGATTGGTGACGTTATCGCCGGGCCGATGCTGGCGCACAAGGCCGAAGATGAAGGCGTCGTGCTGGCCGAGATGTTGGCCGGTCAGTCGGGTCATATCGATTACAATCTGATTCCGGGCGTTGTGTATACCTGGCCGGAAATCGCCAGCGTGGGCAAAACCGAAGAGCAATTGAAAGCCGAAGGCGTTGCGTATAAAGCCGGTAAGTTCCCGTTCATGGCGAATGGTCGTGCCCGCGCGATGAACTGTACCGATGGTTTCGTTAAAATTCTGGCCGATGCGAAAACCGACCGCGTGCTGGGCTGCCATATCATCGGTCCGGAAGCAGGAACGCTG
>CAMLMM010000051.1 GCA_946481105.1 uncultured Alphaproteobacteria bacterium | reverse complement strand
ATTTCCATTATCGGTATCGGCATGAGTTCGCATACCGGTGTTGCCTGCACGATGTTTCAGACCCTTGCCGATAAAAACATCAATATTCTGGCCATCAGCACATCGGAAATAAAAATCAGTGTGCTGATTGAGGAAGAATATAACGAGTTAGCCGTCCGCGCCCTTCATACTGCCTTTGAGTTGGACAAGGATGCAGCCTGAAGGTGACCTGCTTCGTGATTTTCACACGGATTTAAGCGTCGGCGATATTCTGCGCCGTGCGCGTATGCGCTCTAACAAGACACTCGAAGAAATCGAACTTTATACCAAAATCAGCCGCGCCCATCTGGTTGCGATTGAAGAGGGGCGTCTGGATGATTTGCCGGGACGTATTTATGCCCTGGGTTTTATACGCAGCTATGCCGAATACCTCGGGCTGGATGGCACCAAGATTTTGCAGCTGCTGAAACGTCAGTCGGGCAAAAAGATTGAGCCGAAGCCGATGCGTGCATTGGAACGCCCGATTTCGGATGACCAGATGTTGCCCACCATGAAAACTTTTTTCATTATCTTTGTCGTCTTTGTCGTTATCGTTTCTGTCGGACCATATCTGGTTTCTACCAACGGAAATAATTATATCCCCGAAACGCAGCAGGGTATTCCCCCTGTACCCGATGAACTGAAATCGCAGATTACACTGACCGCGAAACCAGAACCTGTCTTACCGGAAACAACTGCGACTGCCACCGTTGCCACCACAGATTTGCCAGTTACCCCGGTGCCGACTCACCCTGTAGTATTGAAGGCCATCGACTCGGTATGGCTGGAGATTCGCGATCAAAACCGCCTGACCGTTTTTTCACGGGTGATGTCGCCGGGTGAGGAATACTGGGTGCCCACCGATAAATCAGGGCTGGTTATGACGCTGGGAAATGCCGGTGGATTGCAGATAATTGTTGAGGGAACAGCCCTGCCGCTGCTGGGCCGGACTGGAAAAGTGGTCAGAAACGTGGTTTTGGACCCGTCCGCCCTCAAAGAAAGATTGAAAAATCTGCCTAAAACGTCCATGTAATAGCTATGACCACCGACCACACCGCCCATCGCCCCTGGCGCCAGATTACGCGCCGCCCCAGCCGCAAAATCTGGGTCGGGAAGGTGCCCGTGGGGGGAGATGCGCCGATTAGCGTCCAGTCGATGACCAATACGGTCACGTATGACGTCGCCGCCACTGTCGCGCAGATTAAATCACTGGAAGCCGTCGGGGCGGATATCGTCCGCGTATCGTGCCCGGATGAAGAGTCGTCAGCCGCGCTCAGGGATATCGTCAAACAGGTCAACGTGCCTATCGTGGCCGACATCCATTTTCATTATAAACGCGCGATCGAAGCCGCCGAAAATGGGGCGGCCTGCCTGCGCATCAATCCAGGTAATATCGGTTCCGAAGACCGCATCAAGGAAGTTATCAAGGCTGCCAAAGATAATAATTGCTCCATCCGCATTGGCGTGAATGCCGGGTCGCTGGAACGCGATCTGCTGGAAAAATATGGTGAGCCATGCCCGGATGCGATGGTTGAGTCCGCGCAGCGCCATATTCAAATTCTAGAAGACCATGATTTTTACAATTTCAAGATTTCCTGCAAGGCGTCCGACCCGTTCCTGGCCGTCGCCGCGTATATGCAACTGGCGTCCGTGTGCGATTATCCGTTGCATGTCGGCGTGACCGAGGCGGGTGGGTTACGCTCCGGCACGATTAAATCCGCTATCGGCATGGGCAATCTGTTATGGGCGGGGATTGGCGACACCATTCGCGTATCGCTGTCCGCCGACCCGGTCGAAGAAATCAAGGCGGGGTTCGATATACTGAAATCGCTCGGCCTGCGTCACCGCGGCGTGAACGTGATTGCGTGTCCAAGCTGCGCACGCCAGCAATTCAACGTCATCAAAACCGTCGAAGAACTGGAAAAACGTCTGGAGCATGTCACCACGCCGATGACGCTCTCGGTTATCGGCTGTGTCGTGAACGGTCCCGGCGAGGCCCTGATGACCGATATCGGCCTTACCGGCGGCGGGAAGGGCACGCACCAGATTTATATTGGTGGCGAAACCGCGCACCGCCTGATGGACGGCGATGAAAGCATCGTCGATCATCTGGTAAAAATGGTCGAAGACAAAGCCACACAAATTAAAAGCCGTGAAGCCGAAGCGGCGGAATAGACAGATGATAAAATCAGCGTTCATATTTCTGTTTTTTATGAGCCTGACTTTTTCAGCGCAGGCCGCCGAAAAACGCTGCGGCTGGCTGGTTAATCCGACCCCTGCTAACTGGTGGCTGAATGATAGCGAAGGGCAATGGGTTCTTTCCGCGCAAATGGGATTTGAAGCCGAAGGGCTGGATCTTATCCCCGAATTTCCTGAGGACCAGTGGGTTATCACCAATGCGGGAAGCTATGGTTATGGCTGCGCGTGCATGAATGTAGACACAACCCCAGCCAATGATATGCAGGATGCGCATATCACACATATTTATGATGTGAAGGTTTTGCCATTATCAACATGCGAGAATGATAAGAAATTAGAAAAACCAGTCGAGTAAAACTGGTTAGTTATAATTCGGCCCATCATTGGTATGGCAGCACTGATTGCCTAATCCGCAGGATGTCCGTGGAGTGGTATCTTCTTCATTTGGATTAATAACCCGGTAGGCAATACCGAACTCAGCAAGAATGCTTACCGGCTGCGGCTTTGGTTTTCCTTGCTGTGTAAAGGCTGCTTTTGCGTTTATTGTTTCTTCGTTCATTTTTTCCTCACTTATTTATTCAGTTATTTAAAAGACATGTCTGGCCCGGTGCCATCGGCGTTGTACCCATAGCCATATTGTTTTCTTAAAATTTCAAATGTGGCGGGGGCATCGCCATAGATGCTCATCGGAAAGAAGGGGGTCTGCGTTGACGCCAGAACACGCAGCACAATTTCCTTCGGTGAAATCATCGCGACCTGCCCATCACGTATGCCCCAAGCCCCTACAGAAAAGGGGCTGTGAAGCGATGTCCGGCTTTTCCATTCCTGATGCAACGGGCGCATAATGTCTTCTCCTGTGTCATGCAACACTTTGGATGCATTCACCAAGAGAACATGCGATTGCGCCGCATTATTAAATAAAGTCAGGCAGGGCAAATATTCTTTTTTACCCATCCAAGGCCTGTCGTCATGAATAAGATAGGTTGTAACAGGGGCATCTTCCTTGTAAGGCATGCCAATAGCGGACGGATTTGCAACACGAACCTTATAAGGCTTACCGTCAATACATGAGAACGATATGTCCGATTTAGCGTCGTAGCATTTTGTACGAAGCGTCCAGGTGACTTCATCCAGCCCCATCCCCGTACCCTTGATGACCTGTGTTGCAATTTCGGCGAGGTAGTCGGGTGTTCCGGGATAATGCGCATAATCATCATAGATGGTCACATGAGGTTTATCGCCTTCACGGTTTGCACACTCATAGGCAAAACGGATTTCTTTCCCGCCATTCGTATGATAGACGCCTCTGCGATAGGATATTTCTGGCAAAGCCATAAGCACACCTCGTTTTTTATTGGACTGCGAATGTATCTAAAGGCAAATAAATATGTCAACATTTATTTGCCAGAAGAAATAAAATTGCGCGTTGGACAAATCACCCTGAATGACGCTATAACGCTGCCACCATGGATATTTTAAGAAAACTGGCGCCGATTGAAGCGCGATATGAAGAACTGGCGGCTCTGATGGCCGAAGGCACCGTCACGGGTGAAAAATTTGTCAAAATGACGAAGGAATACAGTGACCTGGGCCCGGTTGTTGAGACGATACGCGCGTATAAAAAAGCCATCGCCGACAAAGCCGACCTGGAGGCCATGCTGAGTGACCCAGAGATGGGTGAGATTGCCAAAGAAGAGCTTTACGACCTGAACGGTAAAATTCCGGAACTGGAACAGCAGATAAAACTGACACTGATTCCCAAAGATACCGATGACGACAAAAACGCCATTCTTGAAATTCGTGCGGGGACCGGCGGTGACGAAGCCGCGTTATTCGCCCATGATTTGTTCAGCATGTATAAGGGCTATGCGGCCCTTCGCGGCTGGCGGTTTGAAATCGCCGAGATGGCCGAGAACGACATTGGCGGGCTGAAAGAAGTCATCGTCGAGATTTCTGGGTCGGATGTTTTCTCACGTTTGAAATACGAGTCTGGTGTTCACCGCGTCCAGCGCGTCCCAGCCACCGAGGCCAGCGGCCGCGTGCATACATCCGCCGCCACCGTCGCCGTCTTGCCCGAAGCCGAAGACGTTGATGTACAAATCAATGAGCAAGACCTGCGTATCGATGTATACCGGTCGCGCGGAGCAGGGGGCCAGTCGGTTAACACCACCGACTCCGCCGTGCGCATTACCCACCTGCCGACCGGCGTCGTCGTCGCCATGCAGGATGAGCGTTCGCAGATCAAGAACCGCGCCAAGGCCATGAAGATTTTGAAATCACGCCTGTATGATTTGCAGCGTCAGAAACTGGACAGCGAACGCGCCGCCGACCGCAAGTCGCAAGTCGGGAGCGGCGACCGTTCGGAACGTATCCGCACCTATAATTTCCCGCAGGGTCGCGTATCCGAACACCGCGTGAACCTGACGCTGTATAAAATCGCCGATGTGATGTCGGGCGCTGCGCTGGACGAAATCATCGATGCCCTGACCGCCGAGGAACAGGCCGAAAAGCTCGCCGCGCTGGATATGTAGTTAATTATTGACACCCGCTCTGTTTTTGTCATAAACAAATATATACAAAAATTAAGAGGGTGTAATGACAAACCAAATTGACCAAAATCCAGAACTGACTCACGCCATTGAACTGGCCAAAAATCCCACGCCAGATAATCTGGAGCAACTGGGCCGTTTATCAGCCACTGTGCGCAATTCGGAGGCTGTTTACACTCAATTGGGCACCGTCACGGCATCGGAAGCTGATCGCGTTATTAATTACATCGAAGGGCAATGCTCCAGAGAAGATGATGTTTTAAAATCAGCCGTCGCCGCGCTGGAAAATATTAACACCCCACAAGCAGAAAAACTCATTGTTCGTATCTGCACAGAATTTGTAAAGCCAACGTCACAGCATGTCGGCTATATTGGCGCAGAATGCATCGTGGCCCTACAAAATATGGGCACCGACAGCGCCGCAGATCTTATCGTGCAGTTGGGGCAGGCCAAAGACGACCTGATCCTGCAGGCAACCTATAGCCTGCAAAAATTGTATGACGGCAATAAGCAGCAGTTTCAGTCGCAATGCAAACAAATGCTGGAATTCGCGACTCAACGCGAGGTATTGGTCAGTGCGCTGGCTAAAAAATCCATTGATGAGACAGATATACCTAACCTGCGCAGCGTATTTGCGCGTGCGGATGCGCTTCTGGTGCTGCCAGTCGCCAACAAATGCACGCGAGCGTTTGAACTGGCATTGCGTGAGCATGATTTGAGGCAGGAACTCAAAAGCATTGATGCAGACTGGACCTGCTTGAATATCAAGTAATTCCATCGCTGCAGATTATGGGAAAACAGGCAGCGATTTAGCAGTAGGTCTGCTTTTAGCCTTGGCTAAATTATTACGCTTGGTATTATATTTCCTTGATAGCGAATTTTATCAGGGGATATTTATATAATGCTAAGCCGTTTGACCATTGCGCAAAAAGTAACACTTTCTACCATTATTCTCGTCCTGCCTGTCGTTTATCTGCTACATGGGATCTATAACGCCAAAGGTCAATTTATCGCCGCCGCCGAAAATGAACGGGCCGGGGCCGTGCCGGTTCTTACGGCTACGAAGGCTATTCATAATGCCGTTAACGGGACCCCTCTTAATGATGCCCTGAGCCAAATGAAAAAAGAGCAGGGGGATGTCGCCCCTTATTTCGATGTGGGGGCTGAATACAAAGCCGCCGAATCCAAAATTGCCAAATACACACCAGGCGGAAAGGCCGACCCTGCCTTGGTGGCATCGCTTCAGGCGCTTATTACCGCTATCACCGACAAATCTGGCATGATTCTTGACCCTGATTCAGACAGTTTTTACCTGATGGATTCTTTCTGTATTCAGATACCCGGCCTGTTGGGAACTTTATACGACATCAACCAGATATTGATAGCCTATGCGCAGGCAGGCAGCATTTCCCCGGCAGACTTACGCACGCTTGATATCAAAAGCGGCCATTATAATCTCGGCATACAAAACCTGGAGAATGATGTCGCCAAAGTTATGCAGAATGCCCGCTCGCCATTCCTGCATAAAGACGCTGCGCTGAAGATGATTGCTGACCTTAAACAGGTAAACGTCCTGATTGAATCAGTGCATCAAAATAAGCCGGTCGATCTGGCTGCGGCACAGGGACTTACCAAATCACTCGGCGATTCACTGCTGGACGTATCCGGCAAATATGAACAGAATTTCGTCGATTTTCTGGATGACCGGATATCTGCCTTTCGCAATGACGGGTTAAAACAGGCGTCAATTGCCCTGAGCCTGTTTGTCTTATCCCTTATCGGAATTTATATTGCCATTTCACGCAGCGTCATCCTGCCATTACGTGGGTTGTCCTCAACACTGGCCGCCAAAGTCGGGAATAATCTTGAATCATTCCATAGCGCAGGCAACAACCTAAATCATGTTACGGCAGGTATCACCAAATCATCCGACCAGACCAAGCAATTGGCCACCCAGGTTGCTTCGGCATCGCATGAAGTTGCAGCCGGTGTGCAGACTGTTGCGGCCTCCATTGAGGAATTTTCGGTTACGAATTCATCGATTTTCAACCGCACCGAGCAATCAAATACCATCATGATGAACACCGAAACATCAATTAAAGAAATTTCGGTGCAGGTTGATGAGCTAAACAATCTGGCGCAGGCCATCAGTGAAGTTGTGTCGGTCATCAGCGCCATTGCAGCCCAGACCAATCTGCTGGCCCTGAACGCCACCATCGAATCTGCGCGCGCCGGAGAAGCCGGAAAAGGCTTCGCGGTAGTTGCCGGCGAGGTCAAAACCCTGGCCAGCCAAACACAAGATGCCACCGAACGCATCACCAATCAGATTGAGGCCGTTCAGAAAGCCGTCGGCACCACGAAAGAGAAAATGGATTCGGTTGTTCAACTGGTATCGCGTGTATCACAGGAAACTGACGTTATTCGTGACAATATCGAGCAACAGGCTCTGGCGTCACGCGAATTAAGCCGCAGCGTCACGGAAGCGTCGCAAGGTTCAGACAGCGTGTCAAAAAACATTCAGTTTGTCAGCGAGAATGCCGACAGCACCAATGAACTGATTGTCACGCTGACTGCATCCAGCAATATGATTAAAAACGAGTCAGACAAGCTGGCGCAATCTTTATCCAGCTTCACCGAAGATCTGCGCCGCATGACGGGTTAAGCGGAAATAGCCGGCCCTTTCTAATCTGATATGTTATTTTCCATAATATACAGTATCTTTTCATAATCGTTGCAAATTTTTGTTGAAACTGATGATACTGCGGAAGCATTTGCAGGGCTAGAAAAGCTTAAAATTGTAACTATCAGGAAACATCCCGCAACGGCGGACAGGCGGCGGAGTATGTCACTATAGGTGCTTTTTGCATCACCTTGGGCTTTCCACATATTGAGGAGGAGCAGGGCGCTGGCGCGGTCAATTCCGGCAAGTTCACCTAGTTTCATCATGTTCTCTTCTGAAGGAAAACCCCAGCCTCTTCTCATTCTTATAAGGGTAGGGTGAGTAACACCTATAGCGGCAGCGAGTTTACGGTCCGATTTAAAACCTGTTTTTTCCTTAGCTACGTCAATGATTTCAACAATTTCCATGATGTCCTCTTTCCTATAGGGAATCCTTATAGGAATAGTTATACAGTTTTTTGTAAGTGGTAAGCAATGATTACCATTTTCCGGTTGCAAATGTCAAAAAATGGTAGATACTATTAACCACTAACCAGTTTTCGCCCGTTCAGGGCACCGCCTATCCCATAGGACAAAAGCATGAGAACCATCACTTACCAATTTTCGAATTATTTTTACGCCAATTTTGACCGGGAAAGGGCAATCCTCAAAGTTTTCGATCCCGAATACGGCGTCGACTTTACTTTTTACAATGTTCATTCCTACAAGGCCACCGAGTATACAACCAGTGGCTTCGCCACCTTTGAAATCACCCAACACCAATAGCAAGTTTTTTCCCGTCCGTCTGGACAACTGGCGGGGATTTTAGGGAAGGGAGGGGGCCGGAAGTTGTAACTCCGTCCCCCAACCTCAAAAAATCTGAATTCCTTCCTTAAAACACTTGTCCCCTGCGCGGAGCGCATACGACTAACCACTTACGACATAGAAGGAGAGAAATCATGTCAAACGGTCTGATGAAAAATGTAAACGGCGTATTTCGCGGTGAAGTTCGCACAATGCGTCTGAATTTTTCTTTCCACCTTGAGCCAATTTTAGGCCAACGCGTGGACAAAGCCCCAAATTACAATGTGATTGCCCGTTCACCAATGGGGCATACATGCCAAGTTGGTGTTTGTTGGGAAAGAACCATGCAGCGCGGCGATAATGTCGGGCAGTCAATGTTTAGTCTGCAACTAACTGACCCAGATTTCGGCGATGATCCAATTTATTTTTCTGCCTTCCCAAATCGCAATGACGGTTACGACCTCACAGTAGAGCGTAAACGCGGCGGTCAAGTTTCTCCTGTAAGTGGAAATGACGAAGCGCAAGCGGCGGCATAGTCACGGTTCCCCCTCCTGGCAGCAGGAGGGGGCTTTTTTCTCGGGGGAGATACACAACCATGTCTAAACATCCAGTCTATGGATATCTCACAAAACAAGAATTTGAAGAAGCCATTGCCAGTAAAGGCACTGGCCTCTCTCAACATTACAAAGAATTGGCTGCAAAACGCCAAGCGGCTGAATATTTGAGCCGTAAAAATCGAAAAACAAGAAAATAAACCCTTGACCCCCGGGTGCCTAACAGGGGGGTCACCACATACAGAGAGAAAATAAAAAATGAGAACAATACCAGATATCAAATTGAACGAAATCGAAGGATACGCAAAGGTTTTAGCCCGTGGGTTCGATACAGTGAAAGAAACATTTAATGTTCAAATACCTGAAGCCCTGATGGAGCGTTTGCAGATTGAGAGAAACGAAGCTCATGAAAAATTTGATGGTGCTGAAGGTCTGCTAGTTAAATTTGGTGACGAGGAAATGAAGCTGTCACCATACGGCACAAAATCCGCGCTGTTTGTTTTGGGGAATGATGATTTTACTATATTCATTCGTTCCCCCAAAATGGAATGGTGTGTATCAGTTGAATACCGCGCCGCTGGCCTGTGGGAATATGGACTAGAAAAATTGCGGGAACGCGCCTTAAAGTGTTTGTTTAAGGAGGTCCGCCCTATAGTACATAAAGGTTGTCTCTACGACCTATCCGACCCACGTTCACACCAGCGAATTTCTATAGTCCATTTTGCTTTTGACTTTCATTCACCAGCCTTCACCAAGGAAATGAAACCGTCAATTATGGAACAAATCTTTTGCCCTTCCGCTACAAAAAAATCAGTGCAGGGAACGGAATACAGCGCATACGGGAAGGGCACTGAATTGGAAACCCTGACTATAGGGAAGAAAAATAATTTGCAGGTGCAGGTCTATAACAAAGGCAAGGAAATCACTGATACAAGTGGCAAAACATGGATGTACGATTTATGGGCGCGCGCTGGCTATGCCCCCAATGATGGGAAAGCTCAAGATGTATGGCGCTTAGAAATCCGATTCGGTTCTGAATTTCTCAAGAACCGGGGAATACTGACAATTTTTGATGTGCATGAAGAATTGCCAGCCTTAATCACCGAAGCACTTTTCACTCGCAGACTATCCGAAAAATCTACAGGCGATAGCAACCGCTGGCGTTGGCCGATGCATGCCCTTTGGGTTGCCGCCTATAAGGAACTTGGGGAAGGCTATCCATTCATGCTTCCGCTTGGTCGGAAATGCACCTTGTCGGATGAGGCACGTGCAGAGTGCCTGAAAAAATCTATAGCAGGAAATTTACGATCACTATCTGTTTTGAAGGTAGGTGATCTGGATGAGTTAACGGCAATTAATATCATAGTGGAATGCTACGACATTATGCGCCATGACCCAGACGGGAAGCGAAAAACCGAAAGGGCCATTAATAGATACTTTTTCGCAAAAGAAGCAGCATAAGGAGGATTTATGGCTGGATACTACGCAAAACGGGTTTTTGGGGGCTTCGCTGTTTTTGATGCCGACGATAACCAAATCGAAACCTACGAAGGAACTGGCGCAATGGCGGCGGCGGAAGAAAAGGCCGCGCTATTGAACGGCGAACAAGAAAGCCCAGAGCCAGAAACGGCACCGGATTTTCAGCGCGGTCAATATCGTGAAGGTCGGGGGCAAGTGTAATGACACACGAAGAACTTCTGGCCTATGCCGAAAAATCAAATGCTGATGCAGAAGTGCAATTAAAACTTTTGATGAACTCAAAAGATTGGATATCGCAAGCTGCATATGCAAAGAAGGCAATATCTGGGCTTGTTATCTCTGTCGCAGCCCTGACGACCATTGTGAAAGACGCAATGAGAGCCAGTGCGGGATAATGCCAACAAAAGCAATAAAAAATCCTGTTATAGGTGAAGCAGAGTGCCCTTCTTGCAATGGCACTCTGCCCCTATCCATTAATCGTAATGGATGTGTTTACGTGTACTGCACGCATAAAGACAATGATGGCGATCGTTGTTTTTACCGGGCCACTTTTGGCAAAAAGAAGAGCATACAGATGATTAAAGAATTTTCAGGTGACCTATCACTTGAACCTACAGCAACCAACCCAGAAACAGAAGAAATCGGCACTGAAAATGTTAAATTTCAAATTGAAGAAAAGCACAGAGCAACTTCCAACGTCAGAACCAGAGATGATAAATCAATCGGCATCCTCTCCCGGCTTATCGGAGCCATTGCCGAATGATACGCCCACGCATTTTGATAGTTTGCTCACTGCGCCGGAACTTCCTAGCAGTGAAGGGGGAGGGGATATTTCTAATAGCGCTGCCATGCTACAGCCAGAAGAATTTCACAAAGTCTTTTGCCTTGCCTTCAATGTCGGGTCTGCGGTTACACGGTTAAAGTCATTAACGGTAAACGAAGGAGACGACCGGGCAATTAATTGCTCACGTGCTATATACGATACATGTTTAGAAATTCCTGCGCTGCATTTTCTTTTGCAGCCTGGAGGTAAGTGGGGGGGCCGTATCCTTGCTATAGGAGCATTCGCAATTCCTATGTCTTTGGCAGTTAAAGACGAATTGCAGGAACGGCATAGGGCGGGGGCTGTATCTTCGGCGGGTGGGACTTCAATTCCTGCCCCCGAAGATACTCTTGCAAAATTTAATCAAATGGCAGGGGCCTAAAATGATTATTAAGGATGCAAAGATTATAGGGGTTTGGGGAGGGCGCGGGTCGGGAAAATCGACCCGCGTAAAAGAAATGACCGC
The DNA here is from genome assembly GCA_946481105.1 of uncultured Alphaproteobacteria bacterium. The sequence goes on along the minus strand of CAMLMM010000051.1, from coordinate 2,869 downwards.
CAAGAATAACCGGGTAATAGTCATTGACCCTATAGGGGACTATGCCGCATCTGGCTTCACATCCTATAAGACATTCCGAGGTTTGTATGATGCCATTAAGAAAGGATGGAAAAAAGGCTTTAGGGTTGTTTTGGATGTGTCACACAGCAATAACCCTGAAACAGAGTTGCTGAAATTATCATCTGACCTTTTGGTTATTCAGCGGCCATATTACGAAGGGAAAGATGATAGAAAAATAACTTTGATTGTTGAGGAAATGTCAATTCTTTCCCCAAACGTAACTAAGGCAAAAGGGGAGAGGTCATTCTTGAAACTCAATAACCTTGGACGGCATTACGGAGTTGAAATTATTGGTGTATCACAACGGCCCGCAGAGGTTTCCCCGACTTTTCGCGGCAACTGTGCCGAACATTATTTCTTTCGCCTGTCTGACCAGATTGACTTTAGTAATGTCGCACGAATTGTAGGAAACACGAATGTTGATAAAATCAGAAAATTGAAAACACATGAGTATATTCACTTTTCAATGGGTGAAATAACGCCAGGCAAAAATAAAGCATGGGGAAAATGAACTGATATTTTGTAACATTATTTCTTTTTTCTATAGGGAGGGCTTCACAGCTCTCCTTTTTCATTTGGCAGAGATTTTAAAAATCAAACACAATTGAGTGGCTACAAATTTTCAAATTTTCAACAGATCAACAGAAACAATGGAGGGTGAAAAGTGGCAAACGCAGAAAAAGTATTGGTGAAGGTTGGAACCTTTGCCGCAGGTGTAATCCTTGCGGGTTACGTAATGTATATGTTTTCCGATGTAAAGGTCATCGGTGACGCTAAAAAAGGCTTCGGGGCTTAATCCGACAGGGGGGATATAATGGCTAACGCTTTTGGTGCATTACTGCACCGTAAATTGCCGACATTCAGCCCTGCACCTGTGCAATCAGGCGTGTCGGTAATACAAATTCCTACGGGTCCGACCTACTATGCAATTGGCCTTCGCTATAAAGTGAACGGTACGGATTGCACAGAGGCACAGGCCAAGGCTGATATTAAGTGGGTGCGTATCAAAATCAATGGCGTTACCCGCTATGAGGTTTCAGGTAAACACCTTGTGGATGTCATGAATAAATATTATGGCGTGGCATTCAATGCTGGCCAGTTGTATATTCCTCTGGCGCGTCCTTGGTATAAAACACCTGAAGGGGTTGAAAATACCGCTTGGGGCACTCGCAACCTGCAAAGCCTGACACTGGAAGTCGAATTTAACACGCCAATTACCAGCCCAACACTGGAAGCCTATGCGCTGTTCTCTTTGATGCAGCGTGACCTGGGCATGATTGTGGAAGTTCACGAATTCACCTATACGGCGGCGGCATCCGGCGTACAGGAAATTCCAACTCTGCCACGCGGCAACGGTGATCTAATCGGCCTGCACTTGGATAGTTCTCTTGTTACATCATGTGATTTAGAGATTAACCAGCAAATCTTTACGCAAGGGTCTGATATTTCGCTCTATCAAAACCTTGTGAAATGGTATGCGCTGCGCCAGCCACAAACCAACTACACGCATTTTGACGCGCAAATCCGCGACCTTCTTTCAGATGCCACGGCACTGATTAATGTTTCGGACTTCCGCGTTAAGCCAACCTTCTCAGGTGCAGGCACAGCGGGTATTGTCATGGAAACGCTCAATACACCTCTTGGGGCTGCTACACCAGCGGTCAATTAAGGGGGTATCATGGCGCTCGATATCGGCTTTGATACCGGCTGGAACTTTCTGGACAGGGCTCTTGAAACAGGCACAACGCTTGCTGAAAGATACTTCGACTATGGGACAGCCAGAAATGAAGCGTCTGCGCAAGCTGCTTTACGTGATGCCGAAGCAATTCGGTTGCGTCAAGTTGAAGCTTTGGGACAAACATCCACTATTGGCGGTATGAATTTCCCAAGCTGGACTATTCCGGCTGCGCTAGGCGCATTGGCATTGGCCTTCTATCTGAAAAAGAAGTAGGGCAATGCTCTCTAATGTTTTGACATCAGCAAACAACGCAATAAAGGGATTGGACAAAGTGGGACCTAGTGACCTTTTAGGGATGCCAAGCATAACGGGTGGGGCCGCAGCACCATCCAGTGCCGTATCAACTGGCCCAACTTCATACGTTGCTATGAACAATCCCTTTTCGTTTGCAGATGATGGGGGCAAGGCAAGCGCAACAGCAGAAAACGCTGGGGCGCTTGACCCTCAAGTTTTAATTCTTCTCGCCATTATCGGCGGCATTGTTTTGGTTGCGCTGAAATGATTGAAATGAAGCAAACGCAATGGGGACCAGTGGCAGAGAAATTCCTGTCACTTTGTCAATCGGATGATTGGACGCTTGAAAACATGCGGGTGGCTGTTCAACTAGGCAATCTAAACCTCTACGGAGTGTTTTATTTTGGCAAACAAATTGCCTCAATCATACTGCGCAATGAATATCCTACGCTGGTTATAGTTGGCGCAGGCGGAATTACGGTAGAAGGCTCCACTTATAAAGCGGTTTTGCCGATTGTAAAAGAGTTCGCAAAGCAGAATGGGTTTTCTGGGTTGCGGGCACATGCGCTGGATAAGGTCCGGGCACGAGCATTAGAAATGGCAGGATGGATGCCAAAAGAATTTATCTTTGGAATTGAGTTAGGGAAGGCAGCTTAATGGGAGGAAGTTCTAAATCGTCAAGCAGCTCGTCACAGTCAACATCGACAAGGGACGAACGAATTGCAGCCAGTGATAGCGCAACCGTTATCAAAGATGCTTTTCAGAACCTGACGGATATTAATATCACGTCTGGCGGGGCCTTTGATCTTGGTAATGCCGCCTTAACGTCAAATGAAC
>CAMLMM010000050.1 GCA_946481105.1 uncultured Alphaproteobacteria bacterium | reverse complement strand
GACGACAGATTAATCTGGGATGTCGGGCATCAGGCATACCCGCATAAAATGCTGACGGGACGCCGCGACCGTATCCATACTATCCGTCAGGGTGGCGGCCTGTCCGGCTTTACCAAGCGCAGCGAGAGTGAATACGACCCTTTCGGTGCCGCGCATAGCTCGACATCAATTTCTGCCGGGCTTGGCATGGCTGTTGCGCGCGATCTGCAATCGAATAACAATCACGTCATAGCCGTTATCGGCGATGGGTCCATCTCGGCGGGGATGGCTTATGAAGCCATGAATAACGCGGGCGATTTGAAAAGCCGTCTGATTGTCATTCTGAATGACAACGATATGTCGATTGCCCCGCCCGTCGGCGCGATGAGCAAATACCTGACCCGCCTTGTGTCATCCAAACCCTATATAGGCGCGCGCGATATCGCTAAAACGATTGCCGACCGCCTGCCCGCCCCGCTCCGTGAGGCCGCCCGCCGCGCCGAAGAAACCGCCCGTGCGGCTATGGGCAATGGCACGATGTTTGAGGAAATGGGATTCTATTATGTTGGCCCGATTGACGGCCATAATATGGATGAACTCGTGACCGTCCTTAAAAATGCGCGTGATTCTGATTTTGACGGCCCGGTCCTGCTCCATGTAATTACCCAGAAGGGCAAAGGTTACGGTCCAGCTGAAAACGCACCGGATAAAATGCATGGCGTCAGCAAATTCGATGTCATCACCGGGTCACAACGCAAATCCGTGGCGATCGCTCCGACCTATACCAATATATTTGCCAAATCGCTGATTACCGAAGCCAAGCGCGATGAAAAAATCGTGGCAATTACCGCCGCCATGCCGGGTGGCACCGGGCTTGATTTATTCGGCCAGGAATTTCCTGACCGCTGCTTCGATGTCGGTATCGCCGAACAGCATGCCGTGACCTTTGCCGCGGGCATGGCAACCGAAGGTCTGCGCCCCTTTGTGGCCATCTATTCCACTTTCCTGCAACGCGCCTATGATCAGGTCGTCCACGATGTCTGCATTCAGAATCTGCCGGTGCGCTTTGCGATGGATCGTGCTGGCCTTGTCGGCGCCGATGGCGCGACCCATGCCGGGGCATTCGATATCGCCTATCTGGGCTGCCTGCCGAATATGGTCCTGATGGCCCCGGCTGATGAATCGGAACTCATGCACATGGTGGCCACCGCCGCACGTTATGACGATGGCCCGCTGGCATTCCGCTTCCCGCGTGGCGAAGGCAATGGCATAAAACTGCCTGCGCAAGGTAAGCCACTCGAAATCGGCAAAGGCCGTATTATCCGCGAAGGAACTGATATCGCCCTGCTCTCGTACGGCACACGTCTGGTCGAATGCCTGAAAGCTGCCGATATTCTGGCCACAAAAAACACGTCAGTGACTGTTGCCGATGCGCGCTTTGCTAAACCAATCGATATCGATTTATTGAAACAACTTGCCACGAACCACTCTACACTCATCACTATTGAGGAAGGTTCGTCAAACGGCTTCGGCGCGATTGTCCTGCAAACACTGGCGAACCTTGGCTTGATGGATAACGGTCTGCGTGTACGCACCCTTCATCTGCCGGATATATTCCAGGACCACGACACACCGGATCGTCAATACGAACAGGCCGGATTAATGGCCCAACAGATCGCTGCGCAAGTTCAATAGTTAGCGCATTCCCAGCGTGAAATCATACACCCGCATAAGACGAAGTTGATTGATATCCAGACTGTGCAATGGTTGGACCCGCGCTGGCGACGCTTCATGCAGCATGGCATGGCTGATATGACGCTTTGACCCCAGTTCCATAAACAGGACATCACCCGCCGCCGTTATACAGGATGTGTCTTTATCCGGGTGCAAGATTGTTCCCCCGCCTCTGTCCACAATCACGGCCCGGACAGGGATATCCCGGCGCAACCATGACCGCATAAGGCTGATAAACCCCGCCTGAGGCTGACCATCATAATGGGGTCTCGGAACATCGCCTTTCATCTGGATATAATGCTGTCGTCCGGTATCTGGGATGAATTTCTGGTCACTGACAGACCCGTCGGCAATACGCCTCTCATTAACGCGTAAAGCCGGACTCACCGTCATTTTGGGGTAGCGTATATATTCCAGCCTGTATTCTGCACTAAGCGATTTTATTATGCCTTTCCTGTACAGCAGGCTAAATCCTATAGCATCATCAAGCCGGTAAAAATATGGCTTCCCTACAATATCCATCTCGTCATATTCAGCCCATAATGGCTGACGCTCTCCCATCGGCCCGTAAATATGGGTGACTGCCCTATCCTGAAAACTACGGCGCAAAGACGGGCGGGGTCGCCATACATACGCCGCTTTTCCGGCATGGGTAAAAGCATGTCGTAATTTGTGCAAAACAGACGGCAGATTGCGACTTGTGTCATCAAATGCGATGCGCTCATGACAGTTTGCCTCGGTAACCAAGGGCATAGAAACTGGGTGGACGCGCGTTGACATGCGCCACCCTAGCAATTTTACAATATTATGTCAATAAATTAACTTTTCAGGCCTACTAGTGTCCGGGCGAACTCAACCGGGTGAAAAGGTTGCAGATCCTCAATGTCTTCACCAACCCCCACGGCATAAATCGGCAACCCGAATTTATCCGCCAGCGCGACAACGACGCCGCCTTTGGCCGACCCGTCCAGCTTAGTGACAATCAGGCCGGTGACATTCACGATCTGCTTGAAGGTTTCGACCTGTGAAATCGCATTCTGCCCGGTGGTGGCATCCAGAATAAGAATGACCTCATGCGGAATATCGGCATTTTTCTTTTTCAGGACACGCGTCATCTTTTCCAGCTCGGCCATCAAATTCGCCTTGTTGTGCAAGCGGCCCGCCGTATCGATCATCAGAATATCCATGTTATCGGTAATGGCTTTCTCATAGGCCTGAAACGCCAGTGCCGCGCTATCTGATCCGATTTCGGATTTCATCAGCGGGCATTTCGTGCGGTCGGCCCAGACCTGCAATTGTTCAATTGCCGCCGCACGGAATGTATCGCCCGCCGCCATCATGACTTTGAGATGTTCACGGTAGTGAAACTGATAGGCCAGCTTACCGATGGTGGTTGTTTTGCCGACACCATTCACACCACAAATCAGCATGACACGCGGCCCCTGCGCAGGCTTATCGATGGCCAGCACCTTAACGGTTTTGTTCAGTATGTCGGAAATTTTATCAGCCAATGCCATCTGGACATCATGCAATGCATTTTCTTTATCAAAACGCTGATTGCGCAAAGCCTCAACAAGATTAGATGCCGTATGCGGCCCCATATCTGCTTCGATTAAAAAGTCCTCAAGTTGCTCCAGCGTTTCGGCGTCAGGTTTACGGTGGGAGAAAATAGTCCCCAGACCCGTGCCGATTTTCCCTGACGATTTCGACAGACCGCCCGACAGACGCGAGAGCCAGCCCCCGCCATTATCTTCACGGCGGCTTTCCGGCTGCGCGGATTTTGCGGCATGCGGGATTTCCTGAAGTTCTTCGATCACTTCCGTTTCAGTTTCATTCAACTCATGCTGAACGAATTCCGGATCGATCTTTGACTCGTACTCGATAGGCGGCTCTAAATCAGGTTCCTGCGGCGGATGTAACATCCGGTCGTCGTCTGCCTCGCGCTCCTGTTGCGCCTGGTTGTTCTTTTTACGCCAGAAAAACATGATAAACCTTTTATGTCTGATATAGTTTTATTATATCACATCGCAAGCGCGATGGAAAATTCGTTTTTATCCACGCGCCCCAACAGTTTGCCGTCTTTAATACCGCAAATATCAACAGAAACAAGCCGTCCAAGTGGTACAGGAACATCTAATACAACCTCGGCAAAATGCGGCGAGCGTCCAATATTTCCATTTTCAACCACGACATCACATGGTCCCTGCGCATGACGTTGCAGGAATCTTTCCATCTGCTGTTTACCCAGCGCACGTAACGCCGCAGCACGTTGTTTGGCTACCGCACCATCGACCTGTGGCATCTTGGCGGCGGGTGTGCCGTTACGCGGCGAATACGGGAACACATGCAGGAAAGTCAGGTCGCATTCTTCAACCAGCTTTAAACTATTGGCAAACATTTCATCGGTTTCGGTCGGGAATCCGGCGATAATATCCGCGCCAAACACCATATCCGGACGCAGATTGCGGGCGCGGTTGCAGACCTCAATGACATGGTGGCGCAAATGACGCCGCTTCATGCGTTTCAAAATCATATCGTCGCCCGCCTGTACGCTTAAATGCAGATGCGGCATCAAGCGTGGCTCATGTTCAATCAGTGACCACAATTCTTCGTCGATCTCAACCGGGTCGAGTGATGACAGGCGCAGACGCGGCAGTTCCGGCACCTCACGGAAGATCTCGGTCATCATCATGCCCAACGTGGGCTGGCCCTCAATATCCTTGCCATAGGATGTGACATCGACGCCTGACAGGACAATCTCGTTATACCCCTGCTCCACCAGTTTTTTGACCTGCAGGATAATCTCGGCGACCGGGACCGAACGTGAATTACCACGGCCATACGGAATAATGCAAAACGTGCAGCGATGGTCGCAGCCATTCTGCACCTGAATAAAGGCCCGCGCATGACCTTCAAACCCCTCGAGCAGATGCCCCGCCGTTTCCCGCACCGACATGATATCGTTGACGATAACTTTTTCGCTATGCGGTGCGCCCCATGTTTCGGCTTTTAATTTTAAATCATTGCCGATGACCTGATCGACCTCGGGCATATCGGCATAGGCTTCCGGCTTAATCTGCGCCGAACATCCGGTCACGATGATTTTGGCATCCGGGTTTTCGCGCCGCGCGCGTCGAATGGCCTGACGCGCCTGACGTTCGGCTTCGGCGGTCACGGCACAGGTGTTGAAAATAATCGCGTCCTCCATCCCCGCATTGCGGGCATGGGTTTTCATCACTTCGCTCTCATACACGTTCAGACGGCAGCCAAAAGTCTGGACTTCCGGTGTCTTCAGCGGGGCTTTGACGGGGTTATCAACACTCATACCGGGGCTTATCGCAGAAAATCTTGTATTTTTCAATGTGATTATGATAAACGAGAGATGAATATTACAGGGAAATTATGAATATACTGAGTTTTTTTCGTCGGGGCGCGGCACAGCCAAACTCACCAACAGCCATCCGTCTGTCGTATAGGGACCTGCAAAATTTTTTCCAGATATTCACCATGGGCTTTATCGACGCCCCGGAATCGGATCATCGCAGTGTGACAGTACCCGGCACTATCCTGCGCGCGCAGAAATTGCCCGAAGCCGAAATATTCTTTGATGAGAATTTGGGCAAGGTCGATACCAGCAGTGAACATATCAATCAGCAAGGCGACCACTTATATATCGGACAATTTGTTACACATGGCCAGTCTACGGCCCTTGAATATCTTTATATCATTATGGCGAAGGGTGGCATGCAGGATGCAAAAGGGCTGGCACGACTTGACCCGCATTTTGTTTTTCTGGGGACTATCATCCGCGGGGAGCTAAACGAACCTGACATGGTTGAGGTTATCCATCTGCTGACCAAATCCGATTGGGACGGCCAAAGTGCAGGTTATACTCTTAACGACATTCATAACCCCGAAGACGTCATCCAAGCATTTGTGTATGGCGACCATCTAATGCGCGCCATTTACGGCAATATCCCCATTCAAAACGATATGCTGGCCGCCGATGTGGACGCCCTGGACCCCATTATCCGCCATCAGAAATTTTGCTACCTTGCTGATCACCGAAAACCTGACCTATTCAGGGCAGAATTGGCAGAATTGCGGGCCGATTATGCCACCAACGGCTTTACTATTCCTGCGTTAAAACTGGAGAGAACTTAATGAGCACTCACCAACCCATACCACAAGACTATCCCGTTATCCCCCTGGATACATTGTCCCATTTCTTTTGCGTTGGCTTTGATGGTGCTTATCGCGATACCTTTGATAAGGGTTTCACCATTGATCCGCACTGCGCAATGATGAACATTCTGCACTTTGCTCAATGCGATGAACTCGTCGCCGTCTTAAATAACGCCAAAGAGAAAGAAGGCTATCAGGTTTCCTGCATTTCGGGCAAAGATGGCAGCTGTTTTTTAACGGCCGCTATCCCGGTCAATGGCCACAAAGTCCATATTTTCTCATCGGCCATCATTTTTCATCACGTTATAAATGGCGAAGAAAAACATCTTATTGCACCACAGTTTCTTCTTGCCGGGTTGGCCGTGCCTGCCCCCAATGGCCAGATGAATTTTGTTCCACATATTGCCCATTGTCGCGCTATCATTAACGACAATGATGACCAGCAGATGATCTCCGCCACCGGCACTCCGGAATTTTACGCTTCACTATGCTATGGGCAAATGTGCCTTGCCACATGCCTCGCCGGAAAGATGCTGGATCTGGAGACAAACCAGAGCTGGCTTGACGTGGCAGCAATACCTTTAGCCTATAAAGAATTTACAAATACATTAGGATTGATGACCGTGGCCGACGTCGTCGCAGATTACGAAGACCGCATGCGATCTGCCGCAGAAATATTGGCCAAATTGGGCAGTGAAGACGAAGACTATCCAGAAGATGCCCCTGCATCCCCTAAACCCTAATATAGCTGAGAGATAAACAATGACCGAAACCGCTGCAACGACAGAAGAAACGGAAGTTTTTAATTTCCCCCTGCAACAACTACTTAATGCCCTGCCCTTCCGGGATGAAAGATATTTTATCCAGACGCCGCAGGTGGATGGCACAGATCCGGATGTGTGCTTTGCCCGTAAGGTTCTTGATATTATTGATACGCATTTCGCCGATGCGCTGGAATGTGCCACGCGATTCAGGAAAAGTTTCTGCGGAACGGAACAGAATGGTGTTTGCGTTGCGCTGGAATTTTCGCCGAGCGATGATGGTGGCAACACATCACGGGGTCTGATGCTGTTTGTGGCAAGTGTCACCAGTGAAGGCAGAAAACTCGTTTTCACCCCGCATTATATTCTGACTGGTTACATTCAACGTGATGAGGGCACTGGCATGGAACTCTTTCATCCATCAGATTCTATTGTGGATATGGATACAACGAACGCATCGGCCAGGCTTGTACGTGCCGAATATGTCGAAGACTTTTTTCAAAGCCTATGCTTTGCCGAAGACGCCATGCGCCATCTCTGCGCCGGACTGCCTATTGATTTAAGACAACATCAGGCATGGGTACAAGGCACTGACGAAGATCAGTTACAAAGGCAGGTAGAGCGTATCTGCACACGGGGCATTCATGATTTTGTTGCTGAAATTTGTAATATGCAGGTTTTTACAGGTGCAACGGTTTTTCCTGGCGCTTCCGGTCCCTTTATAAATTAGAAACAGGCTTTTAAAATGATCGCCCTCCCCCATGACCAGCTTTTGCAGATTTTTGACATCGATCCAGACGAGATTGCAGATGTCACCGCAGAAGATGGCGCACTTGAGCAAGTTCAGTATCTTCAAAAAGTTCTTCTTTCTATGAAACATCCGTTGGCCACGCAAATGGGTAAATATGGCATTTTGCAGGTTAATCAATATGGCCAGGAAGGTCTTAAACGGCGCCGTGCGATGGAATATATCGAATTTTATCAGCACACACGCAACAGCGTAAAAAAATCCGCCCTCTTCCTTATGATGGAAATGCAAGAGGATACAAGCTCCGGGCAGGATAAAGCGCAATTATATTTTGTCATGAGTGGAGATATCACTGAGTCTAAAGAAGGCAACGAAGGACCTCACTTTGTCCCAACCGGCATTTTTTGCTGTACTGGCAGCACTAACATTCCCACTACCGTTTCCTGCAACAATATTGATCGTGTAGCTGGTGCGATATGTTATGCTGACGAGCTTCTAGGCGCGATATATAATGATCTTGATATCGATTTTACCCGCCTTTCCCGATGGCTAAAACAGGAAGAGAAAGGCAACGCTGTGGCACGATATGAATATCTTTGCGCCTGCAGCCCGGAAGAACTTGCTGATGAATGGCCCCGCCTGTCAGATGCGGCAGATATACAAAACAGCTCAGCGCACGACTCACCTATCGTCGTTATGCGTGCGCCTCAAGGATACCAATAATCAAGTCAGCAAAAATGTCCCGCTGAAAACATACGCGACCGGCCCGGTCATATAAACGCGGTTATCGGCCTCGCGCCATTCCAGCGTCAGGTCGCCGCCATCCATCGTGACCGTCATCTTACGTGTGGTTAAACCACGACGGATAGCCGCCACTGCCGTTGCGCACGCCCCCGACCCGCAGGCCAGCGTTATCCCTGCCCCGCGTTCCCATACACGCATACGCACATGCCCTTTATTGATGACCTCGACAAATTCCACATTGGTTCGTTGTGGAAATAACGGATCACGCTCGAATTGCGGCCCAATAGCAGCCACATCCACCGCGTCCATATTCTCGACAAAAAATACGCAATGCGGGTTACCCATATTGACGGCCGTTGGATTGGACACGCCGTTTTTGCCCAATAGCAGCGACAATGTATCCATCTCACGCGCCAGAGGTACCTGATTCCATTCCAGCAGGGGTTCACCCATATCGACCTGCACCTGATCGGTCCCTGCCCGTTCGCAGTTTAAAACTCCGCGCAAGGTTTCAATCGTGCAGGATGTTTTTCCCGTTTCGCGCATCAGGATATCGGCCACGCAGCGTGTCGCGTTGCCACAGGCCCCTGCCTCCGACCCATCGGGGTTCAGAATACGCATAAACAAATCGGCCTTGTCCGACGGCTCCATGATAATAAGCTGGTCACAGCCGACACCGAAATGGCGATCAGCCATCTTTCTGGCCAATTCCGCTTTATTTTCAATAGGTTGCACCCGCCCATCGAGAATGACGAAATCATTCCCCAGCCCATGCATTTTGGTAAAAATCACGTTTTTCATGGGGTGTAGCTTATTATCTTGATAATTCCGGCGCAATACGGCATAAACAGGCCAGTTTTATATCCGCACATCTCAGATTGAGAGTGCCCACGGGTACACCGCAGCCGGCGAAGTTTCGCTCACTGCGGCAAAATTGTTATGAGGTTTTAGTATGTTTCAGTCCCTGACGGACAAACTAGGTGGTGTTTTCGACAAGCTGCGCGGCAAAGGCAGTTTGAGCGAAGAAGACGTCAATCTGGCCCTGCGTGAAATCCGCGTGGCATTGCTTGAGGCTGACGTGGCCCTGCCCGTCGTCAAAGATTTCGTTGAACGCATCCGTGAAAAGGCCGTTGGTCAGGACATCATCAAATCCGTGTCGCCAGCGCAGCAGGTTGTCAAAATCGTCCATGACGAAATGGTGGCGATGCTTGGTTCGGAAAATGCCGAGCTGTCGTTCCATGGCACGCCGCCTGTTATTTACCTGATGGTCGGTTTGCAGGGCTCGGGTAAAACAACCTCGACCGCCAAGATTTCAAAATACCTGACCGATAAGAACCGCAAAAAAGTTCTGATGGCCTCGCTCGATACCTACCGCCCGGCGGCACAGGACCAGCTGGCCCAATTGGGTACGCAGACAGGTGTTGCCACGTTACCAATCATCGCGGGCGAAGACCCGGTTGCGATTACCAAACGCGCGATGAACGAAGCTCGCTTGGGCGGCTATGACGTTCTGATGCTCGATACCGCTGGCCGCCTCGCGATTGACGATGTGCTGATGAACGAAGTCGTCGCCATCCGCGACCTCGCGAAGCCTGTTGAAACGCTGCTGGTCGTCGACGCGATGACCGGTCAGGACGCAGTGAACACCGCCAAATCATTTGATGAAAAAGTCGGCATTACCGGCCTGATGCTGACCCGTATCGACGGTGACGCACGTGGCGGGGCCGCGATGTCCATGCGCGCCGTTACCGGCAAGCCGATCAAGCTGCTCGGCGTTGGTGAAAAATGGGACGCGCTGGAACCATTCCACCCTGACCGTATCGCCGGACGTGTACTGGGCATGGGTGACGTCGTCTCGCTTGTTGAACGCGCTGTGGAAACGATCAACCAGAACGAAGCCGAAGAAATGGCCAAGCGTTTTCAGGATGGCCGTTTCGACCTGAATGATATGCTCAGCCAGTTCCGCCAGATGAAAAAAATGGGCGGTATCGGTTCGCTGATGAAAATGCTGCCGGGCGTCTCCCGCTTCGCCGATCAGATTGACAACGCCAATCTGGATAACAGCGTCATGAAAAAACAGGAAGCGATTATCCTGTCGATGACCAAGGATGAACGCGTCCGCCCGGCTATCCTCAACGCATCCCGCCGCAAGCGTATCGCCGCCGGTTCGGGAACCACCGTGCAACAGGTCAACCAGCTGATCAAACAATTTGAACAGATGGAAGGCATGATGCGTCGGATGAAAAAAATGGGCGTGGGCGGTATGCTCGGCGCCATGAAAGGCTTCATGGGCAAGGAAGATCAGGACAAGCTGGCTGAACTGCAACAGCAAAGTGGCACAATGCCGGGCATGTCCTTTTCCGGTCCGATGGCAAACATGGCGCAGCGTTCCATGCTCGGTATGGGCGGCGGTGGCTTCGGTCACGGCGGCACCAAAAAGAATCGCAAGAAAAACAAACAGCGATAAAATTTTTTAAAACTTCAGTAGATCATATAAAGGAGAAACATATCATGGCACTGAAAATACGACTGGCCCGTCACGGCCGCAAAAAAGCACCTTTCTACGCAATCGTTGTGGCTGACAGCCGCGCACCGCGTGATGGTAACTACATCGAGAAAGTAGGTATCTATGATCCACGCCTCGCGAAAGATAACGAGAAACGCGTTGTTCTGAACAATGAGCGCATCCAGCACTGGATGGGCGTTGGCGCACAGCCATCTGACCGCGTCGCTTACTTCATTGGCAAAGCTGGCCTGGCCCCGATGCCAGAACAGAAAAACAGCCCGCAGAAATCCCAGCCAAAAGCCAAGGCTCAGGAACGCGCAAAAGAAAAAGCGAAAAAAGCTGAAGCCGCTGCGGCTGCCGCTGCTGCGCCTGCTGAAGCTCCGGCAGCTGAATAACTATCCCCCATTACCCCCTCTCCCTCCGGGAGAGGGTCGGGGTGAGGGAACACGATTAAATGAGCAACAAAAAATTATGCGTCGCAGATATCCTGAACGCCCACGGTATCCGCGGGCTGGTAAAACTGCGTTGCCATCTTGAAGACCCTGCCGATCTCGAAGATTACAATCCGCTCACGGATGAAAAAGGCAAAACCTATACCATTAAATTGAAAAACCCGATTAAAGGCGACTGGCTCGCCGAAGTCGAAGGCATCACCGACCGCAACGCGTCCGAATTATTGCGCGGCCTGAAACTCTATATCGACCGTGACCAGCTGCCGGAATCCGAAGACGGCGATATTTATCTCGAAGATTTGGTCGGGGCCGATGCACTGAACAAGGAAGGCCATAAAATCGGCGAAGTCGTGTCGGTCGATAATTTCGGCGCGAGCGACCTGGTTGAAATCCGCCCCATTGACGGCGGCAAAACATACTACCTGCCAATTGCCGAACCCTATGTCATCGATATCGATGTTGATGAAAATATCATCGTTATCGAACCGGCTGAGGAGTTTATGGCCTGATGCGCTTCCAGATACTCACCCTGTTCCCTGACATGTTCCCCGGCCCGGTGGGCCAGTCGGTAACGGGCCGTGCGCTGGAAAAAAATGTCTGGTCCTATACCGCCACGCAAATACGTGACTTTGCCCCCGACAAACATAAAACCGTGGATGATGTCCCGTTTGGTGGCGGTGCGGGCATGGTGATGAAACCGGACGTGGTTGAGGCTGCCCTGCTCTCACTCCCAACCCCCGGCCGCAAAATCTATCTCAGTCCGCGTGGCAAGGTGCTGACCCAGCAACTCGCGCAGGAACTGGCGCAGGAAGACACCATCACGCTTCTTTGTGGCCGTTATGAAGGTGTGGACCAGCGCATTCTCGACGCGCATGACTTTGAGGAAATCAGCATCGGCGATTACGTGCTCACGGGCGGCGAACTCGCGGCCTATGTACTGATGGACTCGATTATCCGCCTGCTGGATGGCGGTGTGGGTAATCCCGACACGCCGGACGAGGAAAGCTTCTCTGACGGACTGCTCGAATATCCGCATTACACCCGCCCGGCCCAATGGACGGACGTCCATGGCACCGACCGCCCGGTTCCTGACATCCTGACCAGCGGCCATCACGGCAAAGTGGCAGACTGGCGTCTGCAGGAATCAAAAAAACTGACTCAGACACGCCGTCCTGATTTGTGGGAAAAGTATAACGATAAAAAATAACCTCTATTACTTTGCATCACAGGTCATGCCAACAGCCTGACCATTGCTTAGAATCACAGTGAATGGTGCCGAGGCAGATTCAAAAAATCGCTTAGGAATTGCACTATCCTTGCACAATATATCCCCGGCTCGAATCATGGAGTCCTGATTAAGTTGCACATTATGACGGCGTGCATCTCTGATTTTCTGAGCTTCTTTTTCAGCCATGACAGGCGTTAACTCGTCATTAGCCAATATAACACCACCAACTGTGAGCCCAGCCACCAGAGCAAAACGCGCAAAGGATGAACGCAATCCCCGTGATGTTAATGCAAATCCAGCCATCACCAAACATCCTAATACCTTGCCATCTTCTCCGTTTACAGCGTAATGGCATAGAGCATAGGCGGATGCGGGCAAAGCTGCCGAAGCCCAATTCGCCCGCAGCAAGCTTCCCGCGCCAAGTTTTTTTTCTGAAGGCTCAATTTCTTCATATTTATTTGGCGAATCCGACGACATACGGCCTCCCTCCCTAATTTCATTTTCAATTGCATACAGCAAATTAATTTTATGTCAATAAAATTGCAGAAAACCCTTGTAATCTTCCTGAAAACCGGGTTATAACCCCGGCAACCTTTAAAAACACAAGGATCCGCCGGGGGCAACCCTGATTACGGGGTCCATATAAATTAGGAGCTAAAACTATGAACGTACTTCAAAAATTTGAAGCCTCGCAGGTTGCAAAACTGACTGCAGGCAAAACCATCCCCAATTTCTCTGCCGGTGATACCGTCAAGGTCAACGTGAAAATCGTTGAAGGCGGCCGTGAGCGTATTCAGGCTTACGAAGGTGTATGCATCGCCCGCGAAGGTCACGGCATCAACGAAAGCTTTACTGTTCGCAAGATCAGCTATGGCGAAGGCGTTGAGCGTGTATTCCCGCTCCTGTCCCCACGTATCGAAAGCATCGAACTGCTGCGTCGTGGTTCCGTGCGTCGTGCGAAGCTGTACTACCTGCGCGGTCTGCGCGGTAAGAAGGCTCGTATTACCGAGAAAAAAGATTACGGCACCCAAGGGTCCGACGAATAGTCAGTCAAAACCCGCCGCAAGGCGGGTTTTTTATTGCCGCAAAATTTGACAGTTTTGCTGCTGGTTCGGTATAAAAACATATGCTGAAAACGCTGCGTACCCTGTTCAATAACCTGAGTGACCTGCTGAAACCCGCCGGGCCAACGCCTTATATTATAACTGGCACACCGAACAGCTACGGATACATTGTTCCCTCCGCACCGCCACGCCCCACACAGGAAGATATCCAGGCCATCATGGAAGATGCCCTGTCCCGGATCTATGCGCGCGGCTTCTGGTCAAAGGAACCAACGCTTCGTTTTGCGGACATGAAAGTTGACGGCTATGGCAGCGGACATATTCACCTGCGCGACTCCCGCTCGGATGAATCGCTTGGCTATCACACAATTGATGATTTGCGCGGCATCATGGAAATGGCGACACCACCCTATCCGGATGCGCCCAACAGTAACCATTCCCTCTTCACTCTTTATATTCAGAAACTCGAAGAAACAGAGGAATGGGTGAAAAATATCCGCCAGCAAAAAACCCCTGCCCGAACAGCAGAGGTTTTTCAATTTCCGTCTTTATCTGCGTAACTAGTGCACCAGCACCACGGAACTGCGCAGCAGCAACGTACTGCCGTCAATACGTGTGGCACGCAGCATCACATCGCGGTTCTCCCGGAATGCCTGCATCACATTGGATGGCGCAGCCCCCAGTGAATGAAGTTTCTGTTCCAGCAGCGCGGATACTTCCCCGCTCTGCAGATTCACCAGCACCGTATCGGCACGCACGAATGTCGGATCATCGATGCTGATCGCGACGATACCTTCATTGAGCACTTCATAACTGGCGTGAATATCTGGCATGATAATGTTCTCCCCCTCAGAATTTTGCACTGCGGCTTCGCATTGCACAGTCCGAGAATAACAAAGGGGCCTTAACGGCCCCTTAGGAATAGATAAAATTTGAATTATCTACATTTCCAACTTACCGACCATAGGCTTAACGCCAGGAACATCAACCTTGCATGTATTTTTTCCGGGCCGCGCATCAATTTCCATCGAAGAGCCTACACCTACCGGGATATCACTGTCTGCACGATATAGATAAGCGTTAGCTGGCACATCAACCCTAGCCGCTGAATTAGCTTTTACAGTTATGCCAT
>CAMLMM010000049.1 GCA_946481105.1 uncultured Alphaproteobacteria bacterium | reverse complement strand
CGCCAATCGCCATGAACGAAGGTCTGCGTTTCGCTATCCGCGAAGGCGGTCGTACCGTCGGTGCTGGTGTCGTTGCTAAAATTTTGAAGTAATTCAATAACATAGAATGAAAAAAAGCCCCGCTTAACCGGTGGGGCCTTTTTTATGGGCAAAACTATTTCAAATTTTATATATTATTCATAATTACAAAACTCCGGTCGGTTAATATATGAGAAATAATTAATCTGGGGTTTCTACATGGCAAATATTCTTGTTACTGAATTTACTGGGAGTCTGGGTCAAATGAACCCAATTGTATTTAAGACCCCCCAGGAAGCCGCACTATATATTGCCAATCATAAGGCCGAGAACGCGCGAACCGTTGAATGGAACAAAGAAAATCCCCTTGATAAAAGGGGCACAACTGGCATTGAGGCTTATGCAACCAATGCTGCCCCCGGTCATTACAAAGATGCAGCCAAGCTTTCAAAAGAAAGATTGTCCCCAGATACCATGAAAGAAATCCGCGGTGCGTTGACCAGCCTGGAAGAGCGTGCGGCAAGTGTTACTGCAAAGAAAACGGCAACCCATGCTGTTGTCGACGCGGTAGAGGGTGTAGCCAAAGTCGTATCACATAGCAAGGTTGGTAAAGCCATAACGGCTGGGGGAGCATTGCTGGGCGCTATTACCGGCGCGAATGCATCAACCTTTCCACAAGCGGGCAAAGATTTTGCCAAAGCCGCCGTCGGAGCAATGGACCCTACGGCCTTAGTAGGACCGAGTATAGCGGAGCATGCTTTGTCAAAAGCCATCGACCCCAAACAGCAAACAGAATTTGACAAGATGGGGATTGATACGGGGAAAATCGGGGTGCAGAAAAATGCCGTGGCCATCGCAACGTTTAATTCCCGTATCGACCGCGAGGAAAAATTCCTGATGTCGGCCGAACATCCGGCGCAATTAAGCTCCCTGAAATTCAAAGATAAAAACGGCCAGAATGTTGATGTGGAAAAGGCACTGAAAGATCCAGCGCAGCGGGCAACCGTGATGACTGAAATTGATCGTCGCGAAGCGGCAGCCACGACTCCAGAAATGAAACAGCTTTATCAGGATATGAAAGAGGCCGCCCAGACATTTGCCGCGATGGAAGACCGCCGCAAACCGATGCCGCCCGACATTATAGCCGCCCAAAAAGCCCAGCCGCAGCCTGCCGCCCCGGCTATGGCCGGGTAATTTGGCTGCTTTCCCGATTTTTCACTGGAAAAACCCCGCTGAATAGACTAAAACCACTCCATTCACACGGACCTAGGGGTATAGCTCAGTTGGTAGAGCATCGGTCTCCAAAACCGAGGGTCGTGGGTTCAAGTCCTACTGCCCCTGCCAGTTCCACGCAAAATATTTTGAGGCTTTTCTTGAATCATATGTTCTATAAATCATTCACATTTCTTGTCGTATCCACTTTATCCTTAAGTGGATGCACGACACTTGCTGATGCCAGACTTGCCAAGGGAACAGGTATTACACAAACCTATAATTATCCTTTTAGTAAAACTTGGGATGCAACAATTTGTAGCTTTAACGGTCTCGGCCTTAGCATTGCAGGGGAAAATAAGCAGGAAGGTTATATCTTAGCGCAACGCGGTATGACTGCTTTTAGCTATGGAGAGAATGTAGCTGCCTTTGTAAAATCAACCGGTAAAAATAAAACTGAAGTTGAGGTTGTATCTAAGAAAGCAATGGAAACAAATATTTTTGCCCCTAATTGGAGCAAAGATGTATTGAATAGCATCAGCGGATGCCTCAAATAATATTTTGCAACTAAGCTTATTCCGAAATTTCCTTGTAAAATGGATCGGTATGACGCCCCTCATATTGATCATCAATTTTCAGCAGCGTTTCTTTGGCTTTAGCAGGATCAATCGCCAGAAGAATGGCATCAATTTTGGCTTCCATGCGATCATCACCTTCTTTGGACTGAGGCGATCCGACATGCAACAGGACGGCTAGGCCTGCCACCTGCCAGATAAGCTGCAGGAATTCGGATTGCCAATTTTCAAAAGTATCCCGCAGCATTTGATGCAGATAGCTGGAAATCTCAACAGGCAGCCTTAAATCTTTCTGTTCGTCAACGTAAGAAAACCAGCCAAACAACCAATGCAGCAATAATGACGCCGCAAAAAACAGCGAAGTGACACAGACAAAACCATAACTTTTAAAGAAGGGGCTTTTTTGCATGTGAATCTAACCTTGATTTAAAAACTTGGTTCCATAAAGAAACAAGAGGCTTTTTCGCCTCTTGCCGCATGTTCTAATATTGATTTCTCCGCCAGTTTCGCTGGTAACGGGCTTCGTAAGGCTCCATCTGGTGATCCTGCTGTCGATAGGACCGTTCATCCTGATAATTATCATTGTAGCTGGAAGATCGGGACAACCCATAATCTCCGTAATCCTGCCCCGGACTGGCGTAACTTCGGCGCGGCGGTTGACTCTGGTCCCGATACGCAGACCGGCGATGAGATTCGCTATATTCCGAATAACGTGGATTATAATATTCCCTGTTCCGCTCGGTTTGACCGTACATACGTTCATCATAGCCCGTATATTGGTCGCGGCTTGGATTATACTCTCTCTGCCGCGAAGGGGCTGAATAGCGCATTGACCGCTGCTCACGGTATCTTTCTTCATTATATCTTCCCTCGTCAGCAGACGATCCATAAGAAGATTCACTTTCATAGTCCCTATTTGCATTTGAACCAAACCGCATGCGCCCAAGTCGGGAAGTTGAGGATTGACCGAACCATCTGTCATTACTGCGCGTTTGGTTTGGCGTTGCTCTCAACGATTGGTTGCCATTGCCATAGCGGGCAATATCATCAAAATCGCCCGATCTAAATGACGATCCTCCCGCCATACTGTGGCCAGTATCCTCATCCCCCTCATAATCCCGCGGGGAAACAGCGTTGCTTTCATCTTCGGGATTTTCGGAACCTGTATTCCTGTTTTTCTTTGCCATGATCTTTTCCTTTCAGGAAATAAATATGTTTTATAACGCAGAATACAGAGAGCAGTTATCTCCTCCCTGTATTCTTTGCCTGAGGCACTTAACGGCGATCTTCCCAGCCACGGCGCGCGGCTTCGGAATGACCTTCCGGGTCGCCAAACCATCCGCCATGTCCCTGTCCCCCACGGCCACGGCTGCTGTAGGAACGGTCATCGTCATCACGGTCATATCGGCCATAATTACCACCCCCACGCGAGGTGAATCGGCCTTCATCATCGCGCGGGCGGTTCTGCGCATTATAGGAACGGTCATCATCGTAATAATCCTGGCTGGAGCGGCCTCCTCCTCTTTCGCTTCGGTACGAACGGTCATCATAATAGTCATTCCGTCCGCGCCCGCCTGATTGGCGATCTTCCCAGCCGCGACGTGACGCTTCAGAATGGCCCTCCGGGTCGCCAAACCATCCACCCTGGGCGTGCCCACGCCCGCCATAACGAGCGTCATCATCCTGATCATAACGGGAACGCGACCGGGAATATCCGCGGTCGTCATTATAGTCGCGATCAGACATAAAACGCCCCTGATCGTTACGTTCTGGTGTATTGCGGCCATTGTTCGAGTTTTGATATCGATTCATTTTGATTTCCTTTCAAAGGTTGGGTTGTGAGTAATCTCCCGGCAAGAATGATCTGACCCTTTTCAATTGTAATGTGATTAGCTGGGTCTTTCTGGGGGAGTTACGAGTCGAACAAAAGTCGACCGGAGGTGGTTCCGAAAAAAGAATCTTTTTATCTCTGCTGCACCTGTGCGCCGGAACTTAAAGATACGCCATGGATTAGCAGGATATTCCACCCCATCTAACAAAAAGGATTCAATCATGACGATTCAAACTATCGAAGACCTGTTCGTGCACGAAATGTCCGACCTTTATAGCGCCGAAAAGCAATTGACAAAGGCCCTGCCCAAACTTGCCAAAGCCGCAAATAATCAAGCTCTTATCGAAGCATTTGAGGAGCATTTATCCGAAACTGAAAATCAGGTGGCACGGCTAGAGAAAATCGCCGAACTGGGCGGTTTCAAGATTAAACGGAAAAAATGCGTGGCAATGGAAGGGCTGGTTGCGGAAGGCAGTTCGCTTATTGAAGAAATGGAGGAAGGTGCAATTCGTGATATGGCCCTGATTTCCGCCGCCCAGAAAGTTGAACATTATGAGATGTCAGCTTATTTGAGCCTGATGAAACTTGCTAAAGACATGGGTGATAAGAAGATATTTAAACTGCTGGACCAAACTTTGGCAGAAGAAGAAGGTGCCGATGAAAAGCTGGCGCAAATCTGCGACCAGGAATTGGAAGATGCAGAAGATCAGCAAGTTTCGCGGGCAGCTTAAAATTAAAACAAAGCGGGCTTAGCCCGCTTTGTTATTCCTTCTCAGGACCGGGGATAATATGCCGTAATTCCGCAGACAACTCATGATCACTCAGATTGGTGAGCTGTTTGTGTGATTCGGCTATCACGCATTCCAGTACATGTTTATCAAGATTGTTACGCAGCTTTCCGAGCATTTGCGGTTCAGCGACTAAAATCAACGTTTCAAAACGGTTATGATGAAACATTGTCTCCAGCCACGCGGCAATCGACCGGGCCAGCGCCATGTCAACCTGCTGGCTTTCCTGCAGACTGGGTTCATAGGCATGACGTCCGGCACCAAAACTTCCATGGCGACCGCGCCCGACATTATCCAGTCCGTCAATCAGCAGTTCCGGTGGGTGGATTTCATGAACCAGATCAAAATTTTTATGGTTTCGTGAAAATATACGCGCACCATTTCCATCGGCCACAACAGCCCATGTTTTGGACGTGCCAACCAACTTATCGCCAGATACGGGCATAATTTCAGTAAATGATTCACCGCTGGCATATCTATATGACATTATTTATCTCCCTTTTCCCTAAGCCGCATGTCCTGTTGCTTTTTCAACGACATTACTGGTTTGTTCCTTGTTATCATTGCTGCGGATTATGCGGCCAAATGTCAAAACCCCACAGATATTATCATCTACATCCATAACAACCAGGCGGCTGACATTATTTTCGTTCATCATCTCAGCCGCATCTTCCAGCGTATCCGTTTCCTGACAGGCGCATACATCTGGTGTCATGCAATCGCGCACCTTGGTTTTAGTCGGATCTTTTCCGGCTGCAATGGCACGGATAACAATATCACGGTCGGTAATAATGCCTTCCGGCGCGTTGTCTCCGCCAACAGGCAGGAAGCCGCAATCGACTTCCTTCATTTTTTGTGCAGCCTCAGTTAACGTGGCATCCGGGCTGATAAGTTCCAGATGAGATTCCATTAATTCCTTTACTTGTTTACTTGCCATGGTTTGCCTCCTGCGGCTGGTGGTGGTTAAATTACAAATGACCCTCTTTCTGTTGTTTGGCGGTCTGGCCACGACGTTCTTTTGCTTTGGTATGACTTAAATTCTGGCGATTTTTGGATTTAGACTCATATTTGGACGCCCCCGCTTCTTTCAGTCCAATCGCAATGGCCTGCTTCCGGGTTTTTACCTTTTTGCCACTCCCCGATTCCAACTCGCCATGCTTGTATTCGTGCATGACACGTCCCATGGTTTTTTTCTGTGCTGATGATTGTTTGACCATGACGCTCTCCTCTATTATTGGAAATGCCGTTTTGGCTGTATATCGTCCTAACAGTCCAGATAACGCATCGTTCCTTTCCAAGGCCAATTAATAATCCACATAGCCGATATGAGCGGATTCTGATAAATCTGGTGTAACCTTTCACGAAAAACCTTCGTAATCTAAGGATAAGGCAGTGAATAACAGCGAATTGGAAATAAGCCTGGCGGCACTGGCAAATCGCTCCCGGAATGGCGATAAAGCCGCTTATGGCGATTTCCTGCGAACCCTGACCCCTGTTTTACGGAGGATGATATATCACCCTATGGCGGCCTATGCGCAACAACACGCGATTGAAGATGTGGTGCAGGAAACCCTGCTGACTGTGCACTTAAAACTGCATACCTATGATCCAGCCTATCCGTTTCTGGCTTGGGTGCGCGTGGTCGTAAAACATAAAATGATTGATTATCTACGCCGTCATAAACTGAAAACCACATCGATTGATGATGAAAATTTTGGCGATATCGTAGATACGGCCCATGACGGCGAAACCGAGACGCGGCGTGATCTGGCAAAACTTCTGGATCAGCTTAAACCACCTCTGGGCGATATTATTTACGCCCTGAAGGTGGATGGCGCGAACGTGCGGGAAACGGCGCAAAAATTTAACCTCAGTGAGAGTAATATCAAAGTCATGGTTCATCGTGGGTTGCAAAAACTGGCAGAACTGGCGCGGAAAGGGGAAACAGAATGAAAACGGATGATTTAGTTACCCTTCTCGGGCAAGCGCCTCCCCCTCAACCACGCTTCAGCCTGCTAGGGGTGGCGGTCGGGTTTTTTGTCTTCTGTGCCATGGTCACATACATGATACTTGGCTATCGCCCGGAACTTATCAATCTGGCTGTGCAAGAGGGGTTCTGGATAAAAACTCTGTTGCTTGCATCGCTGAGTCTTATTGTATTTCTGCTGTTGCGTGAAGCCGCCGTCCCCCAGACAAAATCCATAGGCGCTTATCCGGCCTGGTTGCTGGGGTTGGTATTTGCCACCTTTATGGGCTATGAATGGTTTTCCGGCAATGGCATGAATGCATTCAATACGGATCTGGCCATAAATTATATCACCTGCCTGGGGTACGTGACGATTTACAGCATAATCGGCATGGCCATTTTGACACATGTGATGCGTTATTTCGCCCCGCCGGATCTGCCACGCGTCGCCGGGTTGACAGGCCTAGCCGCCGCCAGCTTCGGAGGACTGGGCTACTCCTTTCATTGTCAGGTCGATAGTCCGACATTTATCCTGATTGCCTATGGTTTGCCTGTCCTGGGCAGTTATTTTTTCGCCCGTAGATTTCTGGCTCGTGCGTTAAACTGGTAACGCTGTAACCTTTTCTCCTTCCCCCGCGTATTTACCTTTATCGTAGGAGATAATCGTAATGACCCAAGATGTTTCAGGTATATTTCTCGCACTGGCCGAAGGTTTCGGCCTGGCTTTATCCCCCTGCATATTGCCTATCCTGCCCTTTATCCTCGCCAGTTCAACGGCGACATCACGCATTCGTCCCTTTTTGATTATCGCCGGGTTTATCTTAAGCTTTACAATTTTCTCGCTGACGGCACGGCAGGTTTTGGCTTTGCTGATGGTCGCCCCTGATAATATCCAGATAGCTTCCTATATTCTGTTGCTTGCGTTTGGCCTTGTGATGGTCATTCCTGCGCTTGAAAACCGTTTTGTGGGATTAACCGGACGCGTCGCTGATTCAGCTCAACAGGCCAGCGGCAGCAAAGCTACAAACCACCCGGTGTGGGGTGCCTTGCTTATCGGCGTGCTGATCGGGGTCGTATGGACACCCTGCGCCGGACCAATTCTTGCTGCCGCTTTGTTGCAGGTTATTCAGGCGCATGACGGTGCCGCCGCAGCCCTCACCATATTTGCCTTTGCACTGGGCGCCGGCCTTCCGATGCTGATGATCGCGCTTTTCAGCAATACACTCACTACCTATATTCGGGCCCTTTCCCGCCATGCCACAGCAATACGCCGCGCGATGGGCGGGCTGATTATCCTGTTTGCGCTGTTTGGCTTGTTCGGATTTAATATCGGAGCCTGGGTTGCCTTAAAACTTGGCAGCAGTGAAACAAAAATCACCGAGGAAGCGTTTACGCCTTACCCTGCCCCTGAAATTGCAGGCATTACCAGCTGGGTAAACTCCAAGCCCCTGACGATGGGTGATCTCAAAGGTAAAGTCGCACTAATTGATTTCTGGACCTATTCCTGCATCAATTGCATTCGCACATTGCCGCATGTGACCAAATGGTATGATACCTATAAAAATAAAGGCTTTGTCGTCATCGGTATCCATGCGCCCGAATTCGCGTTCGAAGAGAAAATGGACAATGTTGTCATGGCCACGAAAAAATTCGGCATCACCTATCCGGTAGGCCTTGATAATAAATTCGTGACCTGGACAAATTATAAGAACAAATACTGGCCAGCACATTACCTCATCGATAAAAATGGCCAGGTCGTCTACACCCATTTCGGCGAAGGCAATTATGACGTCACGGAAAGTAAAATCCGGGAGTTGCTAGGGTTGAATCCGGAAATGGTAAAGATGGATAACAGGGCCGTTTTCAGCAATAAACAAACACCGGAAACCTATCTGGGGTCTACCCGTGCGGCTAATTCTGCAAATGGGCAACTCACAAATGGTCCGCAGAATTTCATCCTGCCGGATAATATAGATTTGCATCACTGGGCGCTGGGCGGGAACTGGAATATCCATCATGAACGTATTACATCCTTACAGGATAACACCACACTTGCCCTGCATTACCGGGCTGGAAAAGTTTTTCTGGTGATGGGCTCAGCCTCAGGGCAGTCAATTGATGTAAAAGTTAGCGTGGACGATCGCGATATAAATACTATCAAAGGCTCGGATGTCAGTGATGGCGTGGTACGGGTCAAAGAGCAGCGCCTGTATGAACTGATCAGTCAACCCAATCTTGAAGACGGAATACTTCGCCTTACCGCCACCGCGCCCGGACTGTATATGTACGCATTTACATTTGGTTTATAAGAAAAGGAGAGAAAAGCAATGAACACATTAATTGGTCTGGGATATATTCTTCCTGTTATTGCAACGTTCTGTATGGCACTCCCCGCCGGGGCGATGGATATTCCAGCGCCGGAAAAAGATATTACCTCCACTGCCCCATCTGAATCCATTGTTCTGGCCGGCGGGTGTTTCTGGGGGGTGCAAGCCGTCTTCCAACACGTCAAGGGCGTAAAATCTGCAATCTCCGGTTATGCCGGTGGTGATGCCAGCACTGCACATTACAATATGGTGAGCAGCGGTAACACCGGTCACGCCGAAGCCGTGAAGGTAATGTACGACCCCCAGCAAGTATCTTTTGGTCATATACTTCAGGTATATTTCAGCGTGGTGCACGATCCTACCCAACTGAACAGACAGGGCCCGGATCAAGGGACGCAGTACCGCTCCGCAATATTTTTTGCAACGGATGAGCAGCGAAGCACGGCCCAGGCCTATATTAAGCAGTTAAACAATACGAAACTTTTTCATGATGAAATTGTAACTACGCTTGAGCCTTTGACGGCCTTCTATCCGGCAGAAGATTATCATCAGGATTTCGCAGCCTTGCATCCCGATAATCCGTATATCGTTAGTCACGACCTGCCAAAGGTACAGGCATTGAAGGAAAACTTTACTGATTTATATACCGAGAGACGACCAAATGAAAAAAATAAATAAGAAGCTGGCACTCATTGCATCCGGAACCGCGCTGGCCGCCTTGGTTATCGGAACCGTCCACGCGTCACAGCCGTTGATCCATATAAAACAGCAAAGGATAAACATGGAAAAATTATCAGCCATACAACACTATGTAACGCAGCAGAACGGAACCGAGCCTCCGTTCCAGAATGAATTCTGGGACAATCATGCCGATGGCATCTACGTCGATGTCGTATCGGGCGAGCCATTATTTTCATCACGGGACAAATTCGACTCTGGTACAGGCTGGCCAAGCTTTACCAAACCGCTCAATCAATCCAGCATAATTGAACATCATGATATTACCCATGGCATGGACCGGGTCGAAGTCCGGTCACGGCAGGCTGACTCGCATCTGGGACATGTGTTTGATGACGGTCCGAAAGATAAAGGTGGACTGCGCTATTGCATCAACTCGGCTTCGCTGCGGTTTATTCCGGTTGATAAACTCGAGGTGGAAGGTTATGGCGACTACACTCGGCTTTTCAGCATGGCGCAGAAATAGCCATCATCTTCTCCTTGCAAGGTAAGGCTCCGGATTTTATAGCTACGTTATGAATCCGCCCATAACGCTAGATTTATTCTGCAAAGTTATCGACAATTTCGGTGATGCTGGTTTCTGCCTGCGTCTGGCGCGGCATTGGCAATCAACGATTGGCCCGGTACGCCTGTTTATCGACCTGCCCGAGACACTGGCAGACATGATGGAGCCGCATGATCACCAACTGAATATCCAGACATGGGACGATAGGCTGATATTGACTTACACCGCTGATATGGTGATTGAGGCCTTTGGCTGTAACCTTCCTGATACAGTCACGTCATTAATGACATCGCGTCCGGTTGCTCCTGTCTGGATAGATCTGGAATATTTAAGCGCCGAGGACTGGGTTAAAGATTTTCATGCTATTCCCTCCACCCATCCCGCCACCGGATTACGCAAGACAGTTTTCTTTCCAGGTTTCAGCCAACAAACTGGGGGATTGATTCAGGAAAAAGACCTTGAGAGCACATGCGGGGCCTTTAAAAATGATTTTTCAGCGCAAAATATCTGGCGAAAAAGGTTTTATTTGCCTGAAAAGGATAAAAATTGTCTTGATTTGTCGCTTTTTTGCTACCCAAGCGCTCCCCTAAATGATTTTTTATCTTCTGTGTCAGGTTTTTCATGCCCCGTACGGGTATTCCAGCCACAAAAACGCGATAATATTGCCATAGAAACCAAGGGCAATCTGACTCTCTATAAAACTCCTTTCCTTACACAAAAAAATTATGACAATCTTCTCTGGACCTGCGACCTGAATTTTGTCCGTGGCGAAGACAGTTTTGTCCGGGCGCAACTGGCTGGCGTTCCAATGATATGGAATATATATGTCCAAGCGGAGAATGCCCACCTGATAAAGCTCCATGCTTTCCTGAAACTTTATGGTTCGACATTCGATACGGATACGCGGGATTTACTTGCCAGCGCGCATAATTTGTGGAATGAAGGGGGCCGCAATCAACAAGATATCTGGCATCAATTGCTCGATTCTTTGCCAGTATTGACCGCAGGAGCGCGGCGCTGGGCCGAGGGGCTGGCCGCTCAGGACGATTTAGCAACGCGCCTTCTGCAGTTTTATAAGAACCAACGAGACTAGACTATAAGGAATAACAACATGAAATTTGCACAAGATCTGAAATCCGGGAATGTGGTCGTCATGGATGGCGCGCCTATGGTGATTCAAAAAGCTGAATATAACAAATCAGGCCGCAACGCCGCGGTTATGAAATTCAAGTTCCGCAATATCCTGACCGGCACAAACTCTGAAGGCGTTTACAAGACAGACGAAAAGTTTGAGGATATTATCCTGGAAACTAAGGAAGTCAGCTATTCTTACGCCGATGGCGACATGTATGTTTTTATGGACGCTGAGTACAACCAGTATGAACTTTCCGGCGACGATATTGAGGGCATCCTGAAATACCTGGAAGAGCAAATGCCATGCGAAGTGACCTTCTATAACGGCAAACCTATCTCAGTAACTGCGCCAACAAAAATCGTCCGCGAAATCGTCTATACGGAGCCAGCCGTACGCGGTGATACCTCCGGTAAGGTTATGAAACCGGCCAAGCTGCCATCCGGCTACGAAATTCAGGTCCCGGCTTTTGTTGAAATCGGTGATAAAATCGAAATCGACACCCGTACTGACGAATATGTCAGCCGCGCTAAATAAGAAACTGCCTTAATTTTGCCATTTTTTCTGCACAGGGCTGGAGAATCTTCCAGCCCTGTGTTATTATGGCTTATTAGGCGGAATACGGTAAAAGCGAATAAATATAAGTAATTAACGCGATATAAATAAAATTTTATCTATTTCCGGCTAAACTAGGGTGGTGTGAATTTTTAACATATCACCTACGAAGGTGGTGTGGTCTTCGGGTCTGGTGAGGCGGTGCTGGTAACAAAAAAGAACATAGTCGGATATGCGTTCCTGCCGGGCATTCTTCCGCGGCTGAGACAGCTCGTCTTTTCGCATATGGCCACACTCACTTTTCTTGTGGCCTCGACGCTTTATACGTTCCGTCTCCTGCCGCGCACCCATCCCTGCTTTCAGCCGGGCAATACCAAGCCCGTCACCCTGCGCGGCGTCATGGCCGAAGCCGCCAGCAGACTGGAGCTCAACAGCAAGAATATCGACCAGATTATTATTTTCGGGGCCATACTCTGCGGCATTGTCATGCTCGGTCTGTATATGGTCGGCCTGTTCTTTATGGTGTTCTTCAGTACTGCGAACGCGGCTGGTCTGTTTTCCCTTTTTCAAACAACCTATCCGCAAAAAGACATCGCTTTTATGATGCTCGACAAGGTTTTTGGCATTCCGGGCCTTTATCAATCCGAAGTCTCAACCAACGCTGCTGTCTATGGGGCGTTCCCGAACGCTTATCACAATGCCACACGCCAGTTATTCAGCTTCTTCAGCTGGGGCATATTCATTCTGGCCGTTATCATGTTCCTGTTCCATGTGGTGCAGATGGTTTACACCGTCACTCAGACAGGCAAAGCCTTGGACGCCGTATCCGACGGCGACCAAGGTTCGCATAATTTCGGCTGGTTGCCGCTGCGTTTCCTGGTGGCGCTGGGGTTGTTAATCCCGGTTTCCTACGGCCTGAACTCCGCGCAATGGATTACGCTTTACATGGCCAAATGGGGATCCAGTCTCGCGACAAATGCCTG
The DNA here is from genome assembly GCA_946481105.1 of uncultured Alphaproteobacteria bacterium. The sequence continues at coordinate 1,983 of CAMLMM010000049.1, read as the reverse complement.
GATTCAATATAACTCCATGTCCGGCACCAACCCTATCGGTGAATCGAATGAAAACCTGGTAGCCGCCGCCAACCTCCCGGATAATACCGGTGTGATTAAAAACCTGCTGCTGATTAAATCTTGCGGCCTTACCAATTACTTTGCCCAATTCTGGATGGACAGCCCTGACGGGCACAAGGGGCCTTATCTAGTCAACGTCTTTCTAGTCAAGGGCAAAGATCGTTTAGCCATGTTTCCTTATGGGGGACAACCTGCCTCTTTAATAACAAGTAATAATGATTATAACGCGACGCCTAGTGGCATTCTTAATGGATCCGCCAGTGATGACTTTGCTAAGGCTCTAGAGTTTTCTGATCTTACCGATATCCATCTGACGATAGGTTACTTTGACCCAAAGAATCCTGATCGCTTCAAAGAATACGAAGGAGGGGTTTTACCTGTTTGCGGTGAAGTAATCATCCCTGTAACCAGCTACACTGGCGAAGGGATATTTGCTGCCGAGGCCTATTTTTACGCTACAATGAACGTGCTAATAGACATTGTCCGTCAAGGGCGAACACTTAGCAACTTTGAGCATAACTCTGATCTGGCTGTTATCCGCGAATACATGCGCACATCCTCTTTCGTGCGGCAGTATATGAATGATCTTTATGCAGGAGGGTATACAGGTAACCCTGATTGTATATTTGATGCAGACGGTGATGGTTATGAAAGCATTAATACTGACAAAGGCGACTATCTGGGCAAATGTAAGGATCCAGTCCCCAGTGCCTATTGGAACGAACTGATTAACAAGAATGACTATTATACCTACGCGTTTGATATGGCTGGCATCAGCGCTTATGACTTCCTGGCTGGAACGAATTACGGCCCATCCTATTCCCCCTTCCACTCTATCGGCAGCACATCCTATGACGCGCTAGGACAGGCCAATCCCTTTTCAATGACTGTTCAAGTCATGAAGCATGGCTGGGGTGGTGCCGGACTTTGGTATAACAAGATCTCCGAGCGGAACGGCTCGCTTTACTCCGCCGTGAATAACCCCCCGAAAGTTTCCAAGCTACCCATGGTGATGAACGAGATCAGCACCGAGCGGGTGAAGAACGACTCCAAGGTGGGGGGGAAATATTGTGAAAAATTTAATCCGCGGCGCGCAGGAACCAGCGAAGCAAATACCGGGGCACAGAATAACCAGTTCTCGGCTGAAGCCGCCTCCAGTTATTACGCGCTATGCAACCAGCTCTTCCATAACGAAAACGTTGTGGATCCGGTCGTGTCGAATCCCACCACCTATAATAACCCGGTACTGGGCGCGATGGCAGGCCTGTTCTCTCAGATAAAAGCCTTTGATTTGTATAGAAATAACTCGGTCACGCCGATGGTACAGCTTTCCGCCATTGGCCGCCTGCTGATCGATAAAGCCATTCTTAACCTGATTGTCGCGACCGGATCATCTTTTGCCGGCGGTCTGGCCCATATGGCAGGCGGCGGGGCAACCGGGGCGAACGCCCTGGGACATGCCGGTGGGGCCGTTGCGAAAGCCGCCATTGAATTCGCCGTTATCGGCCTGACTGCCGGGGTCGTGCTGCACTATGTACTGCCCTTCCTGCCCTTCCTGTATTTTTTCTTTGCTGTGGGCGCCTGGGTTAAAACGATATTTGAAGCCATGGTCGGCACACCGCTCTGGGCGCTGGCCCATCTGCGCAGCGGGGGCCCCGGTCTGCCTGGCGATGCGGCAGCCAGCGGGTATTTCCTGATACTTGAAATCTTCCTTCGCCCCATCGTCACGGTGATATCCCTGATTGCCGCTTTTGGTTGTTTCTCAGCCTTAGCGGCCGGGCTGAACGGGATTTTCGCGTTGCTGGTGACAAACGTCATGGGCGGGAATATCGATACGACCAACGCATTTGAAATGGGTTCAATCCGGGGGCTGGCCGACCAGTTTTTCCTTGGGCTGGGTGGACTTCATGACGCCGGCCATGG